>NZ_PUWT01000036.1:0-44845 GCF_002968995.1 Photorhabdus hindustanensis | reverse complement strand
CAGATTACAGATTACAGATTACAGATTACAGATTACAGATTACAGATTACAGATTACAGATTACAGATTACAGATTACAGATTACAGATTACAGATTACAGATTACAGATTAATGGTAATTTCTGCATCAGAAGTTAAATGTGTTTTATTTACATGGCTTTTTATTTGTTATAAATATCCTATTGAGATAATGATTAGTCTTAATAAATGGTTAGTAATGTATTAAATAAAACGTTAAATATATATTTATTAAAATTATTTATTGCTTGAGATAATTAATTTATTAAATAATGTTATGTTGAAATAGAGTATATTTAATCCGGTAGTGATATTTATAACCAGTACGATAATGATCATTTCTTGTTTGTTTAATCTTGTTTTAATGGTCGATTTTATATTGTTTTATTTCTTGTGAATTATCGGGCAGGTGGTGCAGTAAAGGGCTATCTTCGGTCACTGAGGGAAATAACGAAAATTTTTTTTACTAGATAAATAGAGTTCTTAATGGAAAATTGAATCGATAAATTTAGATTTATTTATCGTCTCCGTGATGTTTAATTCGTTAAAATAACAGGCTATTATATGAACTTAATGTCTGTACGTTGCCTAATATAAATAGGCGGTATATACCCTATGGATTTCAAGATGCATCGCGACGGCAAGGGAGTGAATCCCCCGGGAGCATAGCGAACTATGTGATCGGGGTGAGTGTCGCCAATAAAGAGGAAACTTGAAAGATAACGGGTATATAAAGTTATTCATTAAATCCTGCCATCAGTTGGTTGGAGTTAAGACAGGGGTTATGGTTATGAATCAAGGTCAATTCTGGCAACGACCAGGAAAAAACAAACGTTATTTGGCGGTGATTTTGGCTTCTTTGCTGATGCTTTCTGGTTGTGACCAATCTGATAGTACTGATAATAAGCACGTGGCTCAGCCACAGTCCACAGAAATTCAAAGCGAAAAAACACCTCAGCAATCAAGTATTCCACCAAAATCCGTAAGACAGAAAGATGCGGCATCACTGGCTGAATTAGCAAAACGTTATGCCGGTAAACCAGTGAAGATTCTGGATGCTTCCGAAGTTCAGCTTGATGGCGCTAGTGCAATGGTGGTGACATTTTCTGTTCCTTTAGATCCAAATCAGGATTTTGCTCAGAATGTTCGTTTGGTCGATGTTAAAGAGGGCAAACTTGATGGTGCCTGGGAACTATCAGATAACATGATGGAGCTTCGTTTGCGCCATTTGCCGCCCTCCCGTGAGTTGCAATTGACCGTAGATAAAGGTGTTAAAGGTATCAATGATCGTCAACTCGAAACGGTTTATGAGAAAACGCTGACAACCGCGACGATTTCTCCGTCCGTCGGTTTTGCCAGCAAAGGCTCTTTGTTACCCAGTAAAGTCGCTGAAGGTTTGCCGGTATTAGCCCTGAATGTAAATCGTATTGATGTTAATTTTTTCAGGATCAAAGAGACAGCATTACCCGCTTTTATTGCACAGTGGCAATATCGCAACAATATGAGTTCTTGGGAATCTGAAGAGATGCTCAAAGGCGCGGAACTGGTTTATACCGGCCGTTTCGATCTGAATCCAACACTGAATACCCGCGAAAAATTACTGTTGCCATTAAGTAATATCAAAGAGTTACAGAAAGATGGCGTTTATCTGGCGGTGATGCAACAAGCAGGTAAATACACTGACACTAATCCAGCAACAATGTTTACCTTAAGTGATATTGGTGTTTCTATGCACAGCTATCTGGATAGGATGGATGTGTTTACCCAATCTTTGGCGCAAGGTAGCAGCCTGAAAGGGGTGGAAATACGTTTGTTGGATGAGAAAGGGCAATTATTGTCAAAGGCAACGACGGACGATGATGGACACGTCAGTCTGGAGAAAAATGCGAAAGCGAAACTATTGCTCGCTACTCGTGACCACCAGACCAGTATGATTGATTTGGTATCACCGGCGCTGGATCTGTCTGAGTTCGATATTTCTGGCTCACAAGGGTATAGCAAACAGTTTTTTGTTTTTGGGCCTCGTGATCTTTATCGTCCGGGTGAAACGTTGATTGTCAATGGCCTGTTGCGTGATGGCGATGGCCGCGCAGTGAAAAGTCAGCCAGTTAAAGTGGATGTGCTGAAAACCGATGGTCAGGTAGTCCATAGTTTTGTCTGGCAACCTGAAAATGGATTGTATCAATATCGTTATGTAATCCCTCTGTCAGCGGCTACCGGCCTCTGGTCGCTACGTTTTGATTTGGGTGATAACAAACCCCGTTATTACAAGTTTAATGTCGAAGATTTTCTGCCGGAGCGTATGGCGCTGGAAATTAGCAGTGAGTCTCACCCGGTGATGAAAGACCACGATGTGGATTTCGTGATTAACGGCCGTTATCTATATGGTGCGCCTGCTGCATATAATCGTCTGCAAGGGCAATTATTCCTGCGTCCAGCTCGTGATGCGGTAGCAAAATTGCCTGGCTATGAGTTTGGTGCGGTTACAGAGGACAATCTTAGTCGCACATTGGATGAGTTTGATCTGGTTTTAGGGAATGATGGTAAAGCCGTAATTAATGTCAGTGCCGACAACTGGAGTTCGGTCTCTTCGCCGGTAAACGTCATTGTACAGGCAAGTTTGCTTGAATCGGGTGGCCGCCCGGTAACTCGGCGGGTTGAACAGGTTGTTTGGCCGACAGAAAAGCTGGTGGGTATCCGTCCGCTGTTTAATCAGAAAGAGATTTATGACTATCGCGTAGGTCGTTATCAAAGCCGTTACAATGTGGATGAAAATTCACTGGCGCAATTTGCGCTGGTGTATGCCGATGCTGATGGAAAAAAATATGCTGCAAAAGATTTAACCGCCCGTCTGATTTATGAGCGCCGTGACTATTATTGGCGCTGGTCGGATGGTGAAGGTTGGCAATCAGGCTATGACCAGAAAGATTTGATGATGGCGGATGAACATATCCAAATTGCTCAAGATGGTACCGCAAAGATAAGTTTTCCGGTTGATTGGGGTTCGTACCGTATTGAAGTGGTTAATCCAGAAAATCAATTAGTGACCAGCGTTAATTTCTGGGCCGGTTACTCATGGCAGGACAATACCGGTGGCACAGGGGCTGTTCGTCCTGATCAGGTGAAATTGTCTTTGGATAAACCTGCTTATCGGGTAGGCGAGAAGATAAAACTGCATATGGCCGCACCACAGGCCGGTAAAGGTTATCTGTTGGTGGAGTCCAGCGAAGGGCCGCTTTGGTGGCAAAAAATTGATGTGCCAGAGCAAGGTTTGGATGTGGAAGTGCCGGTGAATAAAGAGTGGCGTCGTCATGACCTTTATTTAACCGCGGTGGTGGTGCGTCCAGATGATAAATCTCGTCAGGCGACACCGAAACGGGCCATTGGCGTGTTGCACCTGCCGTTGGCTGATGAAAATCGTAAACTGGATTTAACGCTATCCGCACCGGAAAAAATGCGTCCGAATCAAAATTTGACCGTTAAAGTCAAAGCGACGCCACAGCAAGGGCGAAAATTACCTAAGCAGGTTAATGTGCTGCTTTCTGCTGTCGATACAGGGGTGTTGAATGTCACGAATTTTAAAACCCCGGACCCCTATGAGGCTTTCTTTGGTCGTAAGCGTTACAGCGTCGATCAATATGATGTCTATGGTCAGTTGATTGAAGGTGAAGGCCGTCTGGCGAATCTGCGTTTTGGCGGTGATGGTGATGATAGTGCCCTTGAGCGTGGCGGTAGAAAACCATTAACCGAAGTTAAGATTATCGCTGAACAGGCACAGCCGGTGACATTGGATGAAAACGGCGAAGGGCAGATCGTTTTGCCAATCCCTGATTTCAACGGTGAATTGAGACTGATGGCTCAAGCGTGGAGTGAAGATGAGTTCGGCCACGGTGAAAGTAAAGTTGTCGTTGCGGCGCCGGTGGTTGCACAGATGGCCCTCCCTCGTTTTATGGCCGGTGGTGATAGCGCATTGTTGTCGTTGGATTTAACTAACTTAACTGAACAGACGCAAAACTTGACCTTGAACTTTGCTGCTGATGACCTGATTAGGCTAGAGGGGGATGTTAGCAAAGAGATAGTTTTGGAAAAAGGCAAACGCACCACCGTGGAGATCCCGGTCACAGCGCAGTACGGTTCTGGTCAAGGAGAGGTTTCCCTGACGATTAATGGTCTGAATTTGCCGGGTGAAAATGTGAAACCGTACCAAAATAGTTGGAAGATTGGCGTGCGTCCGGCACAGCCAGCGGAAACTGTTCTGTTCGCTAATGTTATTCATCCGGGAGAGGAGTGGCAGATGCCGTCGGATGCCTTGTCGGGTTTATCACCAGTAGGAGCCGAGGGGCAGTTGTTACTGAGCAGCCGTCCGCCGTTACAGATTTCACGCTATATTCGTGAATTGTACGCTTATCCGTATGGCTGCCTTGAGCAGACAATCAGCGGGCTTTACCCGTCACTCTATTCGAACAAAGCAGAGCTGAATAGCTTGGGCATTATGACGGAAGATGATGATAAACGCCGGGCAAGTATTGATGAGGGAATTATTCATCTACTGAGTATGCAGCGTCATGACGGTAGCTTTGCTTTATGGGATAAAACCGGTGATGAAGAGTATTGGTTAACGGCCTATGCCACCGATTTTCTATTCCGTGCAAGTCAACGCGGTTACAGCGTACCTAAAGAGGTGTTGACTTCTGCCAATAATCGTCTGTTACGTTATTTACAGGATAAGAGTGTTATTAACTATCCCTACAGCCAGAATCAGGAGGCAATGCGATTCTCGGTTCAGGCTTATGCCGGTCTGGTGCTTGCTAATCAACAGAAAGCGCCATTGGGTGCTTTGAGACAAGTTTATGAACGCAGTCAGCAAGCTGGCAATGGCTTGTCACTGGTGCAATTGGGCATTGCACTGAAACTGATGGGGGATAATACCCGAGCGGATGAAGCGGTTCATTTGGGGATCAGCAAAAACCGTAATGATGATTTAGATTTAGGTGATTACGGTAGTGCCATCCGCGACAACGCAATGATTGTTGCTCTGTTGACTGAAAATAATATGCAGATAAAAGAGCGTGATGAGAAATTGTTGGCGTTGTCTGATGAATTGACATCCCGCAATTATTTTTCAACTCAGGAGAGTAATTCACTCTATCTGGCGGGACGTTTCTTTATTGATACATCGGCGCAACCGTGGAAAGCTCTGTTTAGTCAGTGGAATTCACCAATAAGTAGAAATAAACCCTATAGTGAGATGCTGTATCCACAGGATATTCTGCAAGGTATGAGTATCAGTAACCTTGGTGACAGCACGCTCTATTCGCGAGTGAATGTGGTGGCTTACCCACTGCGCTCTCCTAAACCTTACGCTAATGTGCTGAAAATTGAGCGTAGCTATCTGGATATGAAGGGTAATCCAGTTGCTATTGACCGTCTAAAAAGCGGTGAAATGGTGGTTGTGAAATTGGTGGTTAGTTCAGATAAACCCGTATTGGATGCTTTGGTAGTTGATTTATTGCCTGCCGGTTTGGAACTGGAGAATCAAAATTTGGCTAACAGTAGCGCTAAGTTGAGCGAGAGTGCCGCTAATCTGCAAGAGTTGATTGGCGATATGCAGCAGGCGACGATTCGCCATATGGAATATCGTGATGATCGATATGTGGCGGCAGTCGCGGTTGATCCTTCTCAGCCAGTGACGTTGCTCTATTTGGCTCGTGCTGTTACTCCGGGTGTTTACACCATTCCTGCGCCACAGGTTGAATCTATGTATGTGCCTTACTGGCGTGCGGTCGGTTCTACACCAGAAAAACTGGAAGTTGTTCGCTAAAGTCTATCCGCCCTTACGCTTTGGCGTAGGGGCTGATTTCTCACCAGGTATCCATTGATGAAGAAAACGCATCGCCTTATATGGCTGATCGTGCTGTTGTTGTTTCTGATCCCGGCGGGTTTATGGCTGGCAGATAAAATTTGGCCTCTGCCACTGCGTGAAATCAAAATGGCGCGTATTGTCGTGAGTGAGGATGGTACGCCACTTTGGCGTTTTGCCGATGATGAAGGCGTTTGGCGTTATCCGGTGACGTTGGATCAAGTATCACCGGAATATATTCAGGCATTGCTGACTTATGAAGATCGCTGGTTCTATAGACACCCGGGTATTAACCCGATTGCTCTGGTGAGGGCTGCCTGGCAGGATATTCGGGCAGGTAAAATTTTATCCGGCGGCAGTACTCTGTCAATGCAGGTCGCCCGGTTGATTGATCCCCATTCACGTACTTTTGGCGGCAAGTTGAAACAGATCTGGCGTACTTTGCAGCTTGAATGGCACTATTCTAAAAACGAAATTCTTGAGATGTATCTGAACCGTGCGCCGTTTGGAGGGACGTTACAAGGCGTCGGTGCGGCGAGTTGGGCGTATTTAGCGAAACCGCCTGCTGAACTCTCTGCGGGAGAGGCGGCTTTATTGGCTGTTTTGCCGCAGGCTCCCAGTCGTTTAAGGCCAGATCGCTATCCTGAACGGGCACAGGTTGCTCGTGATAAGGTGTTGCAACGGTTGGTGCGGTATAAAATCTGGCCGGAAGAGAAGGTTGCTGATATTCGCCAAGAGACGTTGTGGTTGGCTCCTCGGCAGGCGCCACAGCTTGCCCCGCTTCTTGCCAGACGAATGGCGAAGGGCTCTCGTCAGGAGATCATTAAAACAACCCTTGATGTGGGATTACAGCGCCAGCTTGAAGATATGGCGGTGAATTGGAAGTACCAGTTACCAGAAAAAACGTCGATTGGCGTGTTAGTGGTTGATCATACAGACATGGCGGTGAAAGCTTATATCGGTTCGTTGGATTTGCGGGATGATAGCCGTTTTGGTCATGTCGATATGATAAGTTCATGGCGTTCGCCGGGATCAACCCTGAAACCATTTCTGTATGCAATGGCGCTGGATGATGGGTTAATTCATGGGGAATCACTGTTACAGGATGTGCCTCGCCGCTTTGATTATTATCGCCCGGGAAATTTTGACAGCGGCTTTCATGGGCCGGTCAGTGCCAGTGAAGCGTTGGTTCGTTCACTGAATTTACCCGCCGTGCAACTGCTTGAAGCCTATGGCGCTAAGCGGTTTACCGCCAATATGCGTAATGTGGGAACGGTATTGCGTTTTCCTCCCGGCAGTGAACCCAATTTATCATTGATTCTTGGTGGCACGGCAGTTCGGATGGATCAACTGGTGGCGGCTTACGCGGCGTTTGCCCGTCAAGGGAAGGTTGCCCCTTTGAGATTCACTCCTCAGCAGAAATTGCGTGATCGGCGACTTTTTTCACCCGGCGCGGCATGGATAGTGAGACGGATTATGGCTGGAGAGGCTCTGCCGCAACCTGATGATGTGTTACCGGCACAGGTGCCGCTAGCCTGGAAAACCGGTACCAGCTATGGCTACCGTGATGCTTGGGCTGTCGGTTTAAACGCGCGTTATACCATCGGTGTTTGGGTTGGCAGGCCGGACGGTACGCCGGTTGTCGGGCAGTTCGGCTACGCTACGGCGATTCCTATCATAAATCAGATCAATAACCTGTTACTCGCCAATATGCGAAATGGGGCTAAACGAACCCCCGTTGATCCTCGTCCAGCAACGGTTAGTCAGGCCGTTATCTGTTGGCCGGGAGGGAAGAGTTTGCCGAAAGGAGATAATAATTGCCGTCAGCGTCGTCTGAGCTGGATATTGAATAATACCATTCCGCCTACGTTGCCTGCGGTAGGGCAAGAGGCCATTTCGGGTATTAATGAACAGGTATGGTTGGATAAAAACGGTTTGCGTGTTGCCCCCGATTGTCCCGATGCTCAGCCTAAAAATATCGCTTTATGGCCGATTAGCCTTGAATCATGGTTACCCGAGCAAGAGCGACGAGCGCAGCGTCTGCCGCCGATTAATCCCGAATGTCCACCGTTGAAATCAGATGAAGCGCCCTTGTTGATCGTGGGTATTCATAATGGAGATGTATTGAAACGGCTCCCCGGTTTTAACAGCCTTGATTTACGTATGACAACTCAAGGCGGTAGTGGTGGGCAGCAATGGTGGTTTCTAAATGGAGAGCAGGTAATGATCACAGAAAAAAATCAGGGATTTGTTCAGACCTTGACTCAACCGGGTAAATATCAGCTTAGTGTTTTGGATTTGGGCGGGCAAATTGATTCTGTCAATTTTACTTTGAAGTAAACGATTCAGGTAAAAGTGTGATTTGTACGAAAAAATGGTAATTTTCGCTAAGGAAAATTTAATGGAATGTTATGTTTTCTGTAGGCAACTGCTATTCGTGCCCCTATAATCAACGCCGCTTTTACCTCCGCTAAGGTTGCGGAATGAGTATTAACCGATTAATTTATCGGGAATGAAAAATTAAAATTATCAGTTGCTGAACGAAGAGCCAAGAGGTTATCCATGACGGTTGAACGTACTTTTTCTATTATTAAGCCTAACGCTGTGAAGAAAAATGCCATCGGGGCGATTTATGCTCGTTTTGAAAGCGCCGGGTTTAAAATTATTGCCGCCAAAATGCTTCACCTGACCCGTGAACAGGCTGAGGGCTTCTATGCGGAGCACAAAGGCCGTCCTTTCTTTGATGGTCTGGTGGAATTTATGACTTCTGGCCCGATTATGGTTCAGGTGTTGGAAGGCGAGAATGCAGTACAGCGTCATCGTGACCTGATGGGAGCAACTAATCCTGATAATGCATTAGCAGGTACTTTGCGTGCTGATTATGCGGACAGCTTTACTGAAAACGCGGTTCACGGTTCCGATGCGGTTGAGTCTGCAAACCGTGAAATTGCCTATTTCTTCACAGAAGATGAAATTTGCCCACGTTAATTGATTTGCCGTTAACCGTAGCATCATTGCATTAAAGTTTGTACAATGCGGCGCCCCGTTGTTAATTCAACGGGGCGTTTGTTATTTGTCACTATGCTAAACTGATAGTGATATCCGAATTGAAACTTCGCGTTGAATTCATCAACGCAGAGCCGAAAGTGTCACAACGAGGCAATATACAAAAATGTCCCAACCAAATACTGCGGCACAATTTGCTGCTCCTGTCGTGTCTGAAACTCCAGAAAAGAAAGGCGGTAAAATTAACCTGCTTGATCTGAATCGTAAGCAAATGCGTCAGTTTTTCATTGATATGGGAGAAAAACCCTTCCGAGCTGATCAGGTGATGAAGTGGATGTATCACTACTGTTATGACGATTTTGAGCAGATGACAGATATTAATAAAATTCTGCGAGCAAAATTGCAACAGGTTGCAGAGATCCGTGCGCCGGAAGTCGCAGAAGAACAACGTTCTGCCGATGGTACGATTAAGTGGGCGATCACTGTTGGCGATCAGCAAGTTGAAACGGTTTATATCCCGGAAGATGATCGAGCGACTTTGTGTGTCTCTTCTCAGGTAGGTTGTGCACTGGAATGTAAATTCTGTTCTACCGCTCAGCAAGGATTTAACCGTAATTTGCGAGTTTCGGAAATTATTGGTCAGGTTTGGCGAGCGGCAAAAATTATTGGTTCATTGAAATCCAGTGGTCGCCGTCCGATCACCAATGTGGTGATGATGGGCATGGGAGAGCCACTGCTTAACCTAAATAACGTGGTGCCTGCGATGGAAATCATGATGGATGATTTTGGTTTTGGTCTGTCAAAACGCCGCGTGACCTTATCCACCTCTGGTGTGGTGCCGGCACTGGATAAGCTTGGCGATATGATCGATGTTGCTTTGGCGATTTCCCTACATGCGCCGACAGATGATGTGCGGGATGACATCGTTCCTATCAATCGTAAATATAATATCGAACAGTTCCTTGCCGGTGTGCGCCGCTATTTGACTAAATCCAATGCGAATCAGGGGCGTGTGACGGTGGAATATGTCATGTTGGATCATATTAATGACAGCGTGGAACAGGCGCATCAATTAGCTGAATGTTTGAAAGAGACACCGAGTAAGATCAATTTAATTCCGTGGAACCCGTTTCCGGGAGCGCCATATGGTCGTAGTTCCAACAGCCGGATTGATCGCTTTGCCAAGGTGTTGATGGAATATGGTTTCACCACTATTGTCCGCAAGACTCGCGGTGATGATATTGATGCCGCATGTGGTCAGCTTGCCGGTGATGTAATTGATCGTACCAAACGTACATTGAAAAAACGTCAGGCAGGTGAACCTATTCAGATAAGAACAGTCTGAATGGGAATGTGGGTATGTCGCTTCATGCAGTCACTGAAATGCATAAGTGAAATGCATAAGTAAAATGATAGTTACAATTGCGTATCTTTGGTCGGTGGGGATGGAATGATAAGGAAATCGTTATCGGGAATGATGGTGGTTGCTATGTTGTTGGCAGGATGTTCCAATCAACCAACAAACGGCGATCAACAGCGAAAAGTCGCAACAGAAACCCGAATTCAACTGGGAATGGCTTATCTGGCTAAAGGTAATTTGCCCGCCGCCAGATATCACTTTGATAAGGTTTTACTGGCAAAGCCGGACCATTATCAGGCTCAATTAGGTATGGCGTTGTATGAGCAATATTCTGGTCAGCCGAAAGCTGCCCGCCAACGTTACAAAATGGCGATGCAGTACGCGCCAGGAAATGATACGGTATTGTATCATTACAGCGTTTTTCTCTGTGAGCAGGGGCAGTATGAAGAAGTTAAAACTCTGTTTACTGAGAGCCATGCTAACAGGCGTGTTTGTTATCAGTGATTTGCCGCTAGTAAAATAGCAAATCTATTTCGCCGCGCAGGCTATTGTGTAATTTAAAGATTATAGCAGGAGCCGGCGCGAAGTTTTTCACAACCTGAACAGTACCGCGTCTTCTTGCTAATGAATACTGAAACGACTCCAGAACAAGCTTATTTAACCGCAGGTCAGCTCCTGCGTCAGGCTCGTGAACAGCACGGGCTAACCCAGCAGACTGTAGCTGATCGCTTGTGTTTAAAACTTTCTACTATCCGTGATATTGAAGAGGACAATATTCCAACCACTATGGTGCCGACTTTCCTGCGTGGTTATGTTCGCTCTTATGCTAAGTTGGTCCAAATTCCAGAAGCAGAAATTCTGGCAATTCTGGATAAGCATACTCCGGCAAAAACAGCGAAGGTTTCACCGATGCAGAGTTTTTCGTTGGGTAAGAAACGTAAAAAACGTGAAAGTTGGTTGATGTGGATTACGTGGTTGATTATTTTAATCGTAATTAGTTTGACGGGAGCGTGGTGGTGGCAAAACCACATAGCTCAACAGAAGGAATTGATTTCGATGGCTGATCATTCGGCGGCTCAGATTGCTCAGAAAAAAGCTAAGGTGACTGAAAGTCACAAGTCGGCGCCACAGTTGCCGGCCAGCGAACAGGCAACAAGTGAGCCGTCAGTATCTGCTGCTGAAAATGCAGCGGCAGCGAATACTCATAGTCCGAATATTCATAGTCTGAATACTCATAGTTATAATAGTGAGGAAGTGACTCAATCTGTGGCATCAACTCAAAACCAAGTGGTGAAAACACCTGAAACTCAACCAGCAGGTAACGGGCCACAAACTCAGACTGCGCCGTTGCCAGCTAATCAAGGGGCCATGCAAGTACCTAATGTGCCTGAAAATAATTCAACGGCAGTGGTTGACAGTAATAAATTGGTGATGAATTTTAAAGCATCCTGTTGGTTACAAGTTGTGGATGCAAATGGCAAAACGCTGTTTAGTGGAACTAAACATAAGGGTGACCACCTGAGTCTTTCTGGCTCGTTGCCTTATAATTTAACTATCGGCGCTCCGGCTGTAGTGGATGTACAGTTCCGGGGGCAAGTTGTCGATTTAAGCCGCTTTGCTAAAGCAGGCCGTATCGCGCGTTTTAAAGTACCAACAGCACAATAAAATGCCTGTTGCAGTAGGGCATAGTTGTAGTTTTATCAGTAAACACATGGAAGTATGGGAGAAACACCTATATGCATAATGAATCGCCGATAAAAAGACGCAAATCTACGCGTATTTATGTAGGCAATGTGCCAGTCGGGGATGGTGCGCCTATTGCGGTGCAGTCAATGACAAACACACGTACTACAGATGTGGAAGCGACTGTTAAACAAATTAAATCGCTCGAGCGTGTTGGCGTTGATATTGTTCGCGTATCAATACCAACGATGGACGCCGCAGAAGCATTTAAGTTGATTAAGCAGCAAGCGAGTGTTCCTTTGGTTGCAGATATCCATTTTGATTACCGTATCGCACTTAAAGTTGCAGAGTATGGGGTCGATTGTCTGCGTATTAACCCTGGCAATATCGGTAGTGAAGCGCGTATCCGTGAGGTTGTCGCTTCTGCCCGTGATAAAAATATCCCAATCCGCATTGGTGTAAATGGTGGATCATTGGAAAAGGACATTCAGGAAAAATATGGTGAGCCAACCCCAGAAGCGCTGGTGGAATCGGCTATGCGCCATGTGGATATTCTCGACAGACTTAATTTTGATCAGTTTAAAATCAGTGTAAAAGCGTCGGATGTTTTTCTGGCGGTTGGTGCTTATCGCCTGTTAGCTCAGAAGATTAATCAGCCGTTGCACCTTGGTATTACCGAGGCGGGTGGCGCACGTGCCGGCTCTGTAAAATCAGCCATTGGCTTAGGTATCCTCCTGTCAGAAGGTATCGGTGATACTTTACGTATTTCTCTGGCGGCTGATCCTGTCGAAGAAGTTAAAGTGGGCTTCGACATTCTGAAAGCATTACGTATTCGTTCCCGTGGTATAAACTTTATCGCTTGTCCAACCTGTTCCCGTCAGGAATTTGATGTTATTGGCACAGTTAATGCCTTGGAACAGCGCTTGGAGGATTTACTCACACCGATGGATGTTTCCATTATTGGCTGTGTGGTTAACGGGCCAGGTGAGGCGGAGGTTTCTACTTTAGGCGTCACTGGCGCCAGAACAAAAAGTGGTTTTTATGAAGATGGCGTTCGGCAGAAAGAGCGCCTCGATAATACTGATATGATTGATCAGCTTGAGGCTAAAATCCGTGCTAAAGCATCAATGCTGGATGAAAATAAGCGCATTGGCATAAGTCAACTGGACAAATAATGTATCTGATACTGGCTCATCGTTATGATGAGCCAGCGTTGTTTTGTTTGTTAATTGAAGCTCGTCGGTATTCGCTTCTATAATCAATCAACATCATTTTTGAATCATTAACTAGAGATAAAACGTGGCAAAAAATATCCAAGCTATTCGAGGCATGAATGACTACTTGCCGACAGATACGGTTATCTGGCAGCGTATCGAAACTATTTTGAAACGGGTACTGGCGGGTTATGGTTATAGTGAGATCCGTACACCGATTGTAGAGCAGACCCCGTTATTTAAACGAGCTATTGGGGAAGTCACTGATGTGGTTGAAAAGGAGATGTATACCTTTGATGATCGCAATGGTGAAAGTATAACCCTACGCCCTGAAAATACCGCAGGTTGTGTGCGTGCCGGTATTGAACATGGTCTGCTGTACAATCAGGAACAGCGCGTATGGTATTTAGGGCCGATGTTCCGTTATGAGCGTCCGCAAAAAGGCCGTTACCGCCAATTCTACCAGTTAGGGGCGGAAGTTTTTGGTCTTCAAGGGCCTGATATTGATGCCGAACTTATTTTATTGACTGCCCGCTGGTGGCGTGAGCTCGGTATTTTTGAGCATGTGACGCTTGAACTGAATTCCATTGGTTCGTTGGCGGCTCGCGCCAATTACCGCGAAGCGTTGGTGGCTTTTCTTGAGCAGCACAAAGATAAGCTGGATGAAGATTGCAAACGCCGTATGTACAGCAATCCATTACGTGTTCTGGATTCAAAAAATCCAGAGGTTCAGCAACTTCTTAATGATGCGCCGGAACTGTTTGATTATCTTGATGCCGAATCAAAGGAACATTTTGATAGCCTGTGTGCGCTTCTTGATGGGGCGGGTATCAAATATCGGATTAATCAGCGTTTGGTTCGTGGTCTGGATTATTATAACCGCACAGTATTTGAATGGGTGACGACGGCACTCGGGGCTCAAGGGACGGTTTGTGCCGGTGGTCGGTACGATGGGCTGGTTGAGCAACTGGGAGGCAGACCAACGCCTGCTGTGGGTTTTGCTATGGGGATGGAACGTCTGGTTTTGCTGGTACAAGAAATTAATCCAGCATTTGCTGCGGAGCGGTCAGTTGCAGATGTTTATCTCGCTTCTTTTGGTGAAGGTAGTCAGCAAGCGGCATTGATTTTGGCTGAACAAGTACGTGATATGTTGCCCCAATTGCGTTTAATGATGAACCACGGTGGTGGTAACTTTAAGAAGCAACTGGGACGTGCGGATAAACAAGGCGCTAAAATTGCGCTGATCCTCGGTGAGGATGAAGTTCGTTCTGGTAAGGTAGCCATTAAAGATTTACGTACAGGTGAACAACAAACGTCGCCGCAAAGCGAAATTGCCGCTCGTTTGGCTGAACTGTTAGGTTAAGGAGAGACTCTGTGGAAGTCTATACCAATGAAAACGAACAAGTAGACGCGATCCGTCGCTTTTTTGCCAATAATGGTAAAGCCTTGGTTTTGGGACTGGTGCTGGGTGCCGGGGCGCTGATTGGCTGGCGTTATTGGCAATCTCATCAGACAAATCAGTTGCAGGAAAGCGCAGAAGCTTTTGAACGGGTAGATCGAGGATTAATTGCCAGTACAAAAGAGGGTCATGCTGCTGCTGAAAAATTTGCCAGTGAAACGAATAACAGTTATGGCGTGATGACGCACATGCATTTGGCTCAACTTGCTGTTGAAAAGAGTGAGTTAACTAAAGCAGATCAGTTTTTATCTGCGGCTGCTGGTCAGGCAAAAAATGAGGATTTGCAGGCTCTGGCGAATATTCGCTTAGCCAGGGTTCAATTGGCAGAAGATAAAACGGATGCTGCGTTGAAAACGTTGGAACTGGTCAAAGGTTCCGGTTGGGTTGCCGTCGCAGAGGATATCCGCGGTGATGCACTGTTGAAAAAAGGTGATATTGCCGGCGCCCGCGCAGCGTACACCAAAGGTTTGAGTTCAGATTCACCACAGGCGATCAAATCGATGTTAAATCTTAAATTGAATAACTTATCCAGCTAAGGGGAATTTTTCAATGCAACTGCGTAAAACACTCTTGGTTGGTTTGGTAGCTTCTGTTCTGCTAGCTGGTTGTTCAAGTGAGCAAGACACGGTAACGATGTCACCGTTGCCAAAGGTCGAAAATCAATTTAACCCAAACGAGGTTTGGGATAAATCTGTAGGTGATGGTGTAGGCCGTTATTATTCTCACTTGACGCCAACCTGGCAAGGCTCCGCTGTTTATGTTGCTGATCGTCATGGCATCGTTAAGGCGTTGGACATTGATAGTGGTAAAGAGATATGGTCGGTGAATCTGGCTGAAAAAGCGGGTCTCCTCTCTTCCCGTATACCTGCATTGCTCTCTGGTGGTCTGACCGTTGCAGGGGATCATCTATATGTAGGCACTGAACGTGCCAAAGTTATTGCATTGGATACCAAAGACGGCCAAGTTGCTTGGCAATCTGACGTCGCCGGTGAAGCGTTGTCGCGTCCTGTGGTGAGTGATGGTTTGGTATTGATTCATACTAGCAATGGGATGTTGCAGGCATTAAGTGAGTCTGATGGTAAAGTGCGATGGTCTGTTAATTTGGATTCGCCATCATTATCATTGCGTGGTGAATCAGCGCCTGCCGTGGCTTACGGTGCTGCTATCGTCGGTGGGGATAATGGTCGTGTCAACGCCGTCTTGATTTCTCAGGGGCAGTTGATTTGGCAACAACGTATTTCTCAGGTAACTAGCTCTACAGAAATCGGTCGTCTTAATGATGTTGATACGACACCGGTTATTTCTGAGGGCGTGATATATGCAATAGCTTATAACGGTAATCTGGTGGCGCTTGATATGCGTTCAGGCCAGATCCTCTGGAAGCGCGATTTGGGTTCAGTGAACGAGATGGTTGTTTCTGGTGATAATATCTATATTGTTGACCAAAACGATCGGGTTATGGGGCTGCGTCAAAGTGATGGCGTCACTTTGTGGACTCAGACAAAATTGCAACACCGTAATTTAACCGCGCCTGAAATGTATAATGGCTATCTGGTTGTCGGTGACAGTGAAGGTTATCTGCATTGGCTGAATATGGATGACGGTAAGTTTGTTGCTCAACATAAAGTTGATAGTTCTGGTTTAATGAGCCGTCCGGTTGTAGCCAGTGATAAATTAATGGTACAGGCGAAAGACGGTACGGTTTATCTGTTTACCCGTTGAGTATTGCTTACTGCCTGTTTACCGGAAATAAAGTAAAGCGTTAGTTATAGTCCTACGGCTCCTGGAGAGAACAGGAGCCGTTTCGTCTTTTTAGTGTTCTGTTGTGATGAACAGCAGAATACTAATTTCAAATTAAGTCATGAGGCATCAACAAATGATACCTGTCGTCGCTCTGGTAGGGCGCCCAAATGTGGGTAAGTCCACATTATTTAACCGTTTAACCCGTACAAGAGATGCGCTGGTAGCGGATTTTCCAGGTCTGACTCGCGACCGTAAATATGGTCGAGCTGAGGTTGAAGGGCAGGAGTTTATCATCATTGATACTGGTGGTATCGATGGCACCGAAGAGGGTGTAGAAACCCATATGGCAGCTCAATCTTTGATGGCGATTGAAGAGGCAGATATTGTTCTGTTTATGGTAGATGCTCGCGCCGGGCTGATGCCGGCAGATCACGCGATAGCAAAACATCTACGTAGCCGCGAAAGAGCCACTTTTTTGGTCGCGAATAAGACCGATGGTGTGGATATTGATACTGCAATCGCTGAATTTTATTCCCTCGGATTGGGGGATATCTACTCTATCGCTGCTTCTCATGGTCGTGGCGTTACCCAGCTTATTGAACGAGTACTGTTACCTTTCTCTGGTAAAGGTGAAGAAGAAGAGGTTGAGCTGACTGAGGAAGAAGCCAACGCGGCTTATTGGGCAGAGCAGGAACAGAATGAAATTGAGATGGTAGAAGAGGAGGAGGATTTTGATCCATCAACTCTGCCATTGAAATTAGCTATTGTCGGTAGGCCAAATGTGGGTAAGTCTACGTTGACTAACCGTATCTTGGGTGAAGAAAGGGTTGTGGTTTACGACATGCCTGGCACTACCCGTGATAGTATTTATATTCCAATGGAGCGCAATGGCCGCGAATATATCCTTATTGATACCGCAGGGGTACGTAAGCGCGGTAAGATCACTGAAACGGTTGAAAAATTTTCAGTCATTAAAACCCTTCAAGCGATTGAAGATGCTAACGTTGTATTGCTGGTGATCGATGCGCGAGAAGGCATTTCCGATCAAGATTTGTCATTATTGGGTTTTATTCTTAATAGCGGACGTTCATTGGTCATTGCGGTCAATAAGTGGGATGGCATGTCGCAAGAAGATAAAGAGCGTGTGAAGGAGATGCTGGATTATCGCCTTGGTTTTGTTGACTTTGCCAGAGTACATTTTATCTCTGCTCTACATGGCAGTGGAGTGGGGAATCTGTTTGACTCGATTCTTGAAGCTTATGATTGCGCTACTCGCCGTGTCAATACTTCACTGCTAACCCGTATCATGCATATGGCCGAAGAAGATCATCAACCGCCGATGATCCGTGGTCGTAGGGTGAAAATGAAATATGCTCATGCCGGTGGTTATAATCCACCAATTGTTGTGATCCACGGTAATCAGGTAACTGATTTGCCTGATTCTTATAAGCGTTATCTGATGAACTATTTTCGCCGATCCCTAAAGGTGATGGGGACGCCCATTCGGATTCAGTTTAAAGAAGGGGCAAATCCCTATGCTGACAAACGTAATACGTTGACACCTAATCAAATGCGTAAACGTAAACGTCTGATGGCGCATCTGAAAAAGCGTTAATGCTAATAGGAAAAGGGGTGGTGATTAACCACCCTTTTTGTCGGCGTCCCATATCTGGTTAATGATTTCTGGTGCATCTGACTCAGGAAGGGTGAAATGGTGTTCTTCATTTCCATTGACGATACTAAGCAGATAATAATCTTGATCAGGATATGGCGCTGATGGCATAGAATCGGAAAAGTCTTGTTCTATGGCTTGAAGAAATAACTGTTGTTGGTGTGAAGACAATGATTCTAAATTCACTATTTTATCTTGGTTAAGGCCAGGCGTAGCGGCAAATCCTCCTTGTAGGGAAATTGTAATTTTACTATCAGTTGTGAGTTTGAGAGTTTTATTATTCATAATATACCAAATTTTTACGGTTATTTTTCAGGTCTCTTTAGTATAGCGTGAAATTCGTCTTTAACAATTTTGGCATCTTCTATTAGATATATTTTTTACAAGTCAGGTATTACAAATAATAAAATATCGCTGGCGTTAAGCCAGCGATATGTTTATAGATTACTCTTCAGTTTTATCTTTAGTTTTGTCTTTATCGCCGTCTTTATCGCCCTTGTCACCGCCTTTATCGCCCTTGTCGCCGCCTTTATCGCCCTTGTCGCCGCCTTTATCGCCTTTGTCACCGCCCTTATCGTCTTTATCTTTATCTTCCTTCACTTTAACGCCCACTTCTGTCCAGCTATCAATTGCTGCTTTTTCAACATCCTCATCAAATAACTCACGAGCATGTTTAATTGTTAACTTGGCGAAGGCTACGAAATTAGCATCCCGGGCAAGCTCTTTATCCAACAAAGTGTTGTACCATATTTTTCCTGCTTTTTCCCAGGCATATCCACCTAATTTTATCGCCAGATTATAGAAGGCTTTATTAGGAATACCCGAATTAATATGAACACCACCATTGTCTCTGTAAATCGGCAAGTCTTTATAATCATCCATATGACCAGGCTGTGGATCTTTACCGAGAGTTTCATCATCATATGCGCTGCCAGGTTTTTTCAGTGAACGAATCCCTACACCTTTAATATCTTTGCCCAGCAATTCACTTCCCATAACCCAATCTGCTTCATCAGCTTTTTGTTTCAGGTAATGTTGTTTTACTAATGAGCCAAAAACATCCGCTATTGATTCATTCAACGCGCCAGACTGGAAGAAATAGACCAAATCTGCGGTTTTTTCAATAACACCATGTGATAATTCATGGCCAATTACATCGACAGAGGTTGTGAAATCATTAAAGGTTTTACCATCTCCGTCGCCAAATACCATTTGTCCGTTGCCCCAGAATGCATTCATATATTCTTCTCCATAATGCACGGTGGCAATCAATTTCATTCCTTTATCATCTAATGAGTTGCGATTAAAAACTTCTTTATAGAAATTGTAAGTTGCTTCTAAATATCTATATGCGTTATCAACTGATTTATCTCCGTTATCTGGATCTCCTTCATCTCGTACTAATTTCCCCGGCAACTTGCGTTTATTTTCTGCATCGTGAATAGAACGATGTATAGTTGTATTAGTAACTTTATCGTCATCGCCGGAATCATCGGAAGATTCTTTAATAACATTATCCAACATTAAACTCTGAGTGTGATTTAATGTCATTAATACTTTCTTCTTTTCATTGTCATTATTATAGATATTTTGAAGAATGTACGGCGGTATTACGCCTCTGTAGTTATTGTTTTGTATTTGCATAAAATATCTCCTGGAATAAATTTTTAGTTATTAATTAGAGGTACTCTTTAGGTACGGGTTCATATTAAACACGTTTCCAGTAGATAGTCATCAGGTCCAACCTGCTTCTTTTGTGTTAAGGGGTTGTTAATAAATTGTTAAGTTTTTTTGTGTGAGGGATTATTGCATTGGCTGTAATAAAAATATAAATAGTTAGGAATAGTTTTTTATAATATTCCTAACATGATAAAAAATCATATCCAGTTTTTTGCTGGTAGAAAGTCGATATATAAAGCGGCTTCCGCAGATCCTGGTTCAGGGTGATAATCATATTCCCAGCGTACTAATGGTGGCATGGACATTAAGATAGATTCTGTTCGTCCTCCACTTTGTAATCCAAATAAGGTTCCTCTGTCCCAAACGAGGTTAAATTCTACATAGCGACTACGGCGATATAATTGAAATTGTCGTTCACGTTCACCCCATAATATGTTTTTCCTTTTTTCTACAATAGGTAAATAGGCAGAAAGAAAACCTTTACCTACATCTTGAGTGAAATTGAAACAATGTTCAAAGTCAGGTGTATTTAAGTCGTCATAAAATAAGCCACCAATTCCACGGGCTTCATCACGATGTTTAATATAAAAATAATTATCACACCATTTTTTATATTTTGGATAAACATCTTCTCCATAAGGTTGACATATATTTTTGGCGGTGATGTGCCAGTGAATAGCATCTTCCTTAAAACCATAATAAGGTGTTAAATCAAAACCGCCACCAAACCACCATACTGGCGCTTCACCTTCTTTTTCTGCAATAAAGAACCGAACATTGGCATGACTGGTTGGTATATAGGGATTCAAAGGATGAATAACCAGAGAGACGCCCATTGCTTGATAATGTCGACCGGCCAGTTCAGGACGGAGAGCTGTTGCTGATGAGGGAAGTATGTCTCCTGATACATGAGAAAAATTAGCGCCTGCTTGTTCGAATATCGCGCCTTCTTTCATAATTCGACTACGGCCTCCGCCGCCTTTTTCTCGTTGCCAGCATTGCTCAGTAAATTTTGCTTTGCCGTCTGCCTGTTCTAGTTGTCGGCAAATTTCATCCTGTAATGAAAGGAAAAAAGATTTAATCTGATTAATGTTTGGTGTATTCATGATTCTTTCCCTATTATGATATGGTGAACGTTATATTATAGCTGTTAGTGGAAAAGAATAGTGGAAGAGAACGCATTTTCGTATTGATTCCGGTGTTAAAGCGGAGATAATGAGAAAATAGTTATTTCGATAAAAACAGGTTGGTTAGGGATGGAAATTCGGGTATTTCGACAAGATGATTTTGAAGAAGTGATCACCTTATGGGAACGCTGCGATTTACTTAATCCTGGTGTTGATCCTGAAGTGGATATTGAGCGTAAATTGACTCATGATCCTGACCTGTTTTTAGTCGCGGAAGTGGCTGGTGAAGTGGTTGGGACGATTATGGGTGGTTATGATGGTCATCGTGGCTCTGCTTATTATTTGGGAGTTCATCCTGAATTTCGCGGTAGGGGAATTGCGAATGCATTAATTGCCCGATTAGAAAAGAAATTGATTGCCCGTGGTTGTCCAAAAATAGTTCTTATTGTTCCTGAAGATAATGATGCCACTATCTATATGTGTGAAAAACTGGAATATGAAGATCGTTATCAAGAGAGCGTTATTTTCAGTAAGCGTTTGATTGGTGATCAGGAATATTGAGTTTAGAATATGGCTGAGTGAAAGAATCCTACTCAGCCACAAGCCATTAGTTCAATTTAGTGACTTTTTTCACATCAACAGTCATACCATTCCAATCTTTATCGACTTCACCTTCAAGACGGACTCTATCTTGAGGCGTTATCGTTTGGCCATTCCAGTATTTATGATCAACTTCCACTTCAACAATTCCTGCATTATCGCGGAATATGAAGTGATCACTGTGGATACGGGATTCAATATGCCCTTCCAGTACGACCCAACTGTCATCTCTCATATTTTTAACTTGTTGGGTAGTGGAAACTCTTGCATTGTGATCGACAAAACCACCTTGTGGTGCTGCTTGGACGGGGGGTTGTGTTGAATCGGGACCGGAAAAACCACCAAATTGCGTCTGTGAGGTTTGAGCTATTGACGGCATACTGAACAAAGTAATCAAGGCGGTGGTTATAAATATTTTTTTCATCATATTGACCTTACTAATAGTGATGATTTTTAGGGGGAGGTAATAATACCGCTAAGTTGTATTTTATCAATAAAATATTAATCTAAAGTAATTAATTTAAATATTCTCTGAAACTAACAATCAGATGTGATGTCTCAGTGCCTATCGCTGTATTGAGCTATAAGGGAACCAGTTATGCAGAAGTATACTTTAACTAACATGTTGACAGGATTGCGTTTTATCACCATAAGTGGTGCATTGTTACTGGCCGGTTGTACGGGTTCATCGGGTTTTTCATGGTCGAATTTGTCTCCTTTTAGCTGGTTTGGTAGCCCCTTAAAAATCTCAGATCAGGGTGTAGGAGAAATAAATAGTCTGACAGCAATGAATAAAGAAGCAATAGAGAAGGGGTTGGATAGAAAGTACCACTTACGCAGCGGCATGGAAACAAAAAATGGTCAATTGGTGACACTCTTTCAAGCAATGGACGGTGATCAATTGAAGATAGCGCTATTTGGTCAGGCCGATGGAAAAATCAGTCGTATTGAAGTGTTGGATGAAAATATTGAAACCGTCTGGGGAACAAAGGTTGGTATGCCATTTTCGGCACTTTATAGCAGGGCATTTGGTGCTTGCCAAAACACGGTAGGTGAATCAGAGAAGAGCGCTATTGTCTGTGCATCCCCACAGAGCAGACATGTTAGTTATCTGTTTACAGGCCATTGGAGTGGTCCTGAAGGTTTGATTCCTTCTGATGATGTGCTGAAAAATTGGAAAGTGGAACGTATCATTTGGAAGCGATAAGCGTTCCTAATTAAAGCACCAACTGAGTCGGTTTAGGTTCCTCTTGCGGTGCCGTAACAGGCCCGCATTTTCCATTTAAAAGCCTTACTATTTCTCCAGCTTATTGCGTTTCATGCTTTCTAATTGCAATTTAGTATATTAAACGGTGATAGTTATCTACCCTGTTATAAATAAACTGGATACATTAGTTACTGGCGCGTTATTTGATGAAATAACGGATAAGGTGAGAAATGAAAAAGTATTCAGTAAAAAATATAATACTAAACGGACTGGTAGTAGTAACTTTATTAGGCAGCAGTCATGTCTTTGCTGTAGAGCTGTTAAACAGCTCTTATGATGTTGCACGTGAGTTATTTTCTGTACTGAATCCTGAATTTGAAAAACAGTGGAATGAACAGTATCCACAAGACAAATTGATAATCAAACAATCCCACGCCGGTTCCTCCAAACAAGCATTGGCGATTCTCCAGGGATTACGGGCTGATGTGGTGACTTACAATCAGGTAACAGATGTGCAAATTTTGCATGATCGCGGCAAGCTGATCCCAGCTGATTGGCAAAACCGTTTGCCAAATAGCAGCTCACCTTACTATTCCACGATGGCGTTTCTTGTACGTAAAGGCAACCCCAAAAATATTCGTAATTGGGATGACTTGGTGCGTCAAGATGTCAAATTAGTCTTCCCAAACCCTAAAACCTCCGGTAATGGCCGATATACTTATTTGGCTGCCTGGGGAGCTATTCAGCAGGAAAATAGTGGAGACCAAGGAAAAACTCGTGAGTGGATGAAGCGTTTCCTGAAAAATGTCGCCGTGTTTGATACTGGCGGTCGTGGGGCGACAACTTCATTTATTGAACGTGGTTTGGGTGATGTACTGATCAGTTTCGAATCTGAAGTGAACAACATTCGCAAGCAGTATGGTGATGATAAATATGAAGTGATCGTTCCACCGGTAGGTATTCTGGCAGAATTCCCAGTGGCTTGGGTTGATAAGCATATTGCGAAAAATGGTACAGAGAAAGCGGCCAAAGCTTATCTAAATTATCTTTATAGCCCACAGGCACAGCAGATCATTACCAGCTTTAATTATCGTGTCAGTGATAAAGACGTGATGGCTCAGCAGAAAGCCCGTTTTCCAGCAACCAAGCTGTTTCGATTGGAGGATCAATTTGGTGGTTGGCCGCAAGTGATGAAAACCCATTTCAATACTGGCGGCATACTGGATCAATTGCTGGCCGAGGGGCATAAGTAATGTTTTCGAGATCCAGTAAACGAGTATTGCCTGGTTTCGGGTTAAGCTTAGGCAGTAGCCTGTTCTATACCTGTTTGATCTTATTGTTACCTCTGAGCGCATTAGTTGTGCAGCTTTCCAGTATGACTTGGGAACAGTATTGGCAGGTGATTGCTAATCCCCAAGTTGTGGCGGCTTACAAAGTGACATTGTTGGCAGCAGCGGTTGCCAGCTTGTTTAATGCGGTGTTTGGTATGCTGATGGCATGGGTTTTAACTCGCTATCGTTTCCCAGGCCGTAGCTTATTAGATGGCTTGATGGATCTCCCTTTTGCGTTACCTACTGCGGTAGCGGGATTGACATTGGCAACGCTATTCTCTGTTAGTGGCTGGTATGGCTCTTTGCTTGGGCACTTTGATGTGAAAGTAGTCAATACTTGGTTGGGTATTGCGGTGGCGATGGCGTTTACAAGCCTGCCATTTGTAGTGCGAACTATTCAGCCGGTACTTGAAGAGCTAGGGCCAGAATATGAAGAAGCAGCTCAAACATTAGGCGCTAATCGTTGGAAAACTTTCTGGCGGGTTGTATTGCCAGAATTGTCTCCTGCTTTAATTGCGGGCACCGCACTCTCTTTTACCCGCAGTTTGGGGGAATTTGGCGCGGTGATCTTTATTGCCGGTAACATTGCATGGCAAACAGAAGTAGTATCGCTGATGATTTTCATCCGCTTACAGGAGTTTGATTACCCAGCGGCCAGCGCCATCGCATCGGTTATATTGGCAATATCTCTGATCTTACTGTTTAGCATTAATACTCTGCAAAGCCGCTTTGGTAAACGGATTGGAGGGCATTAATGGTTGAATTATCTGAATCTCATGTAGCGCAACGACTACCTATAAATTGGGGTAAATGGGCGTTGATCATAACAGGCGTATTGTTTTCAATCTTACTGTTAGTGATCCCCATTGTCTGGATATTTATGACCGCCTTTTCTAAAGGAGTTGAGGTAGTCACTGAGAATCTTTTAGATCCTGACATGTTGCATGCCATCTGGTTAACAATACTAATCGCATTAATTACCGTTCCGGTAAACCTAATTTTTGGCGTCATGCTCGCTTGGCTGGTGACGCGTTTTCAATTTCCGGGGCGTCAATGTTTATTGACATTGATCGACATTCCGTTTGCTGTTTCGCCGGTCGTAGCTGGACTGCTCTACTTATTATTTTATGGTTCGAATGGTTGGGCAGGGAGCTTGCTGGAACCCTATGATATCCAATTGATGTTTTCCTGGCCGGGGATGGTCTTGGTGACGATATTTGTGACTTGTCCGTTTGTTGTGCGAGAACTGGTGCCGATGATGCTTAGTCAGGGGAGCCAGGAGGATGAAGCTGCAATTTTATTGGGGGCGTCTGGCTGGAAAATGTTTTGGCGGGTGACGTTACCTAATATTCGTTGGGCGTTGTTATACGGTGTGGTTTTGACCAATGCCCGGGCGATTGGTGAATTTGGCGCTGTTTCAGTGGTATCCGGCGCTATTCGTGGTGAGACTTACACATTGCCGTTGCAGGTTGAACTACTGCATCAAGATTACAACACCGTAGGGGCATTTACCGCGGCGGCATTGTTGGCATTGATGGCAATTATCACTTTGATTGTTAAAAGTGCTTTGCAGTGGCGGTTAAGCCGTCAACATGGTTAAGGTAGGAGCAGAATATGAGTATTGAAATTAACAATATCAGTAAATATTTTGGTCGGACTCAGGTTCTAAGCGATGTCACTCTGAATATTTTTTCTGGAGAAATGATTGCTCTGCTTGGTCCGTCAGGCTCCGGTAAAACAACCTTGTTGAGGATTATTGCTGGTCTGGAACAACAAACCGAGGGGAAACTGAGCTTCCACGGGCAAGATGTTAGCCGTATGCATGCTAAAGATCGGCAAGTTGGATTTGTATTTCAGCATTATGCACTGTTTCGGCATATGACTGTGTTTGATAATGTTGCTTTTGGATTGACCGTATTGCCACGACGTAGGCGTCCGAATATGGCGGCTATCCGCCGTAAGGTTATGGAGTTGCTGGAGATGGTGCAATTAACGCATCTTGCTGAACGTTATCCATCGCAACTTTCTGGCGGGCAGAAACAGCGGGTAGCGTTGGCAAGAGCATTGGCTGTTGAACCACAAATTCTATTACTCGATGAGCCATTTGGCGCACTGGATGCTCAGGTAAGAATGGAATTACGCCGTTGGCTACGCCAACTCCATGAAGAACTTAAATTTACCAGTGTCTTTGTCACTCACGATCAGGAAGAGGCGATGGAAGTGGCTGACCGGGTTGTTGTCATGAGACAAGGGAATATTGAACAGGTTGGTACGCCACAAGAGGTATGGCGTTATCCGGCAAGCCGTTTTGTGATGGAATTTCTTGGGGAGGTCAATCATTTTAATGGTGAAATTAAAGGTTCTCAGCTATTGATTGGCGGACAGCACTTGCCTCTCAATGTGACACCAATCCATCAGGGGAATGTCGATGTATTCTTGCGTCCGTGGGATATCATGATGAACTCGCAATCGACACTTTCCAGTCCGTTGCCGGTACAGGTGACTGAGGTCAGTCCTAGAGGGCATTTCTGGCAGCTTTCGGTTCAGCCTCTCGGCTGGCATCATGAGTCGGTTGCTGTTATTTGGTTTGATGAGACTTCAGTACCCACAAGAGGAAGCCGATATTTTATTGGTGGCACTGAAGCGCGTTTGTATGCGGGTGATAAACAATTGCAAACATTGAGTTTAGCCCAAACTGCCTGATAATTATTTAGATTTGGTTGGTACCATTTTGCTCATCTCCTTACCGCCAGGGATGGGCATTTTTTATTTAAGTCTTGCGATATATTCCTGAATATGGTTATTTCGCTTTTCTATTAAATAAAATTTGGGTAATAGCTGTGGCAAGCTTGGAACATTTTATAGGTAACACCCCGTTGGTAAAATTACAACGAATCACCGATAAGCTAGGGGTGGAAATATGGGTAAAACTTGAGGGTAATAATCCGGCCGGCTCGATAAAAGACAGAACAGCGCTATCAATGATTCAGCAAGCTGAATTGCGCGGTGAAATTTCTCCCGGTGACGTGTTGATTGAAGCCACTAGCGGAAATACGGGTATTGCGTTGGCAATGATTGCCGCAGTAAAAGGTTATCATCTTAAATTATTGATGCCTGATAATATGAGCCTTGAGCGTCAGGCTTCTATGCGAGCTTATGGTGCAGAACTGATTTTGGTGAGTAGAGCAATGGGCATGGAAGGCGCACGTGATTTAGCTCAGCAAATGGAGCGTAATGGCGAAGGCAAAGTTCTTGATCAATTCAATAACCCGGATAATCCTTTAGCGCATTTTACGACGACAGGGCCGGAAATTTGGCGACAGACGCAAGGGCGTATTACACATTTTGTTTCCAGTATGGGAACGACTGGAACCATTACTGGTGTTAGCCGCTATTTAAAAAGCCAGTCTAATAGTGTACAGATTATTGGCTTACAGCCGGCGGCGGATAGCCATATTCCAGGTATTCGCCGCTGGTCGCCGGCTTATTTGCCTGGCATTTTCCGCAAGGAGTTAGTAGATCAAGTGCTGGATATCACTCAGCAGGAAGCTGAATATACTATGCGTTTATTAGCTCAGAAAGAAGGCATTTTCTGTGGGGTCAGTTCCGGCGGTGCTGTTGCCGGAGCATTAAGTGTTGCAGCACAAAATCCAGGTTCTGTCATTGTTGCCATTATCTGCGACCGTGGCGACAGATATCTTTCTACCGGAGTATTTAATTAATTCGGTTATACATTCAGCGTGAGTAGAGTAAAAAAGGCGGCAAACTCTGCTCACACTAGCTAATTTTCACTGGAAAATGGTGTAAATCCAAGATAAGAGATAAAAAAAACAGCCGTGATTGTCGGCCGTTTTTTTAAGATGAAAATGGTATTGTGACAGTTTAGTGTCGCTACTTTTTAATCCGCATAATGGGGGTTTCACCAACAGTGACAGAACCACTCAACTTGGATAACTCTTTAATCTCATCCATGTTGGAAATAACAACAGGTGTCAGGGTCGATTTTGCTCTTTCTTCAAGGAGTTTAAGATCGAACTCCAAAACTAAATCACCTTTTTGTACACGCTGACCTTCTTCAGCAATACGCTTAAAGCCTTCGCCTTTAAGTTCAACCGTATCAATACCAAAATGGACAAATAGCTCAATACCGCTGTCCGATTCGATAGAAAACGCATGGTTGGTTTCAAATATTTTACCGATTGTTCCATCAACTGGTGCGACTATTTTATTGCCGGCGGGTTTTATAGCGATACCGTCGCCCACAATTTTCTCGGCGAAAACAACATCTGGAACATCTTCAATATTGACAATCTCACCAGATAAAGGTGCGATAATTTCAATAGTGCCGCTGTTTTTTTTATCATCTGAAACTAGAGATTTCAGTTTATCAAACAGACCCATGAATCTTCTCCTAATTGTTTATACTGGACCGCGTTTTAACCGATATTGTTAGCAAAGTGTTTTTTCTTTGATGAAGGTATCAACCAATTCTATCAACCCCTGAGCGGTAGACTGAGAAAGTGCTTGCTCAGCTAGCGCTTTTGCATCTTCGTAACGCGTATTACGAATGATTTTCTTGATGCGGGGAATAGAAATCGCACTCATACTAAACTCATCCAGCCCCATGCCTAATAGCAACAATGTAGCACGTTCATCGCCTGCAAGCTCGCCACACATCCCCGTCCATTTACCTTCAGCGTGTGAAGCATCAATGGTTTGCTTAATCAGGCTCAATACTGCTGGTAGCATCGGGTTATAAAGATGAGAAATCAACTCGTTACCGCGGTCTACAGCAAGAGTATACTGAGTTAGATCGTTTGTCCCAATACTGAAAAAGTCAACTTCTTTTGCCAGGTGATGAGCAATAACTGCGGAAGCTGGTGTTTCTACCATCACCCCCACTTCGATCGCTTCATCGAATTTTTTACCTTCTTCGCGAAGCTGACCTTTCAGCAATTCAAGTTCTGCTTTCAGTGCCTGTACTTCTTCTACAGAAATAATCATTGGAAACATAATGCGTAGTTTACCGAAAGCAGATGCACGTAAGATAGCACGTAACTGAGAATGTAAGATCTCTTTTCGATCAAGGCAAATACGAATTGCACGCCAACCAAGGAATGGATTCTCTTCTTTCGGTAGATTCATATAGGGTAGATTTTTATCACCACCGATATCCATCGTACGTATAATAACCGCCTGACTGCCCATTGCTTCGGCAACAGCTTTATAAGCTTGGAATTGTTCTTCTTCTGTTGGCAGCGCATCACGATCCATAAACAGAAATTCTGTACGGTATAAACCGACGCCTTCGGCGCCATTGCGCTCAGCGCCAATCACATCACGGACGGTACCGATATTGGCACAGACTTCAACCTGATGGCCATCAAGAGTCATCGCCGGGAGATCTTTCAACTTTGCAAGTTCAGTTTTTTCCGCCAGATATTCGTTTTTGGTCTTTTTTAGCTGTTCAATTTCCGCATCAGATGGATTGATATAAATGTGATTATTTACCGCGTCCAGGATTAGATAATCGCCATTCTGGATGGTTGTTGTCGCTTGGGTGGTACCGACGATCGCTGGCAGTTCAAGAGAGCGGGCCATGATTGACGTGTGGGAAGTTCGGCCACCTAAATCGGTAATAAACCCGAGTACTTTTTCCAGATTAAGTTGTGCGGTTTCCGATGGAGTCAGGTCGTTGGCAACCAGAATGACTTCCTCTGAAATTGAGCCAAGATCAACAATGGGCATACCCAGAATGTTTTTCAGCAAGCGCTTACCGATATCACGCACGTCTGTGGCACGTTCTTTCAGGTATTCATCATCCAATTCTTCAAGGGCTTGGGCCTGAGTTTCAATAACGGAATAGACTGCGGCATCCGCAGTTCTGAAATCGTTTTTGATTAACGAAATAATTTCTTGCTCAAGTTCTTCATCTTCCAATAGCATGATATGTCCTTCGAAGATTTCAGCTTTTTCTTCTCCGAGGTTTTTTGCGGCTATATTCTTGATGATTTCTAGCTGGGATGAAGCTTTTTCACGGCCTTGCTTGAAATGGAAAATTTCTTGTTCGACTTGCTCTTGACTGATTTTTTTCTGATTGACAATAATTGGGTCTTCTTTCAGTAATAGAGCTTTACCGAAAGCGATGCCTGGTGATACTAATATGCCTGAAATCATGATGTTACCTAACTACTAATAATTATTCTTTAAAGAGCCAGCCCGCAGATGGTTTGCTGTTTTAGGACATGCATTTAAACTGACATCCCCAGATAAAAGTTTATCCGGGGATGAGGAACGGCTAAGTGAATACCTGTTTATGCCCGTCATCTTTCAAGTTGCCTCTTTGTTGGCTGCGCTCGCTCACCCCGGTCACATAGTTTGCTATGCTCCCAGGGATTCACTCCCTGGCCGTCGCGATGCATCTTGAAATCCATAGGGTATATTCACAATCTCTGGATCTTGACTGGCTTTGCGGTCAACGGAAAATTATTCCAGTTCTGCCATCAACTTAACCAGATGCTCGATTGCTCTTTGCTCATCTTCGCCTTCAGCAGAAATAGTCACTACAGTGCCTTGAGTAAGTCCCAAAGTTTGTAGCTTAAACAGGCTTTTGGCACTGGCAGTTTTACCACCGGAAGTCAGTGTAATATCGGAGGAGAAACTTTTGGCTTCTTTAACAAACTGTGCCGCGGGACGGGTGTGTAGGCCATTTGGCGCAGTAATAGTGACTTCTTGCTGGAACATAACGTTTCCTCAATAACTTAGATTTTTGCTATGTAAGTTAAGAATTTGTAATGGACAAATTTTAACTTGAGTGTTTATTCACTGCCTATCCCATGTAAGACGATTTTATTTACCTAAAGAGCGAACTGAGTAATGTTCTGGCAAAAGCGCTAAATAGCCTCTGAACGCTCTTTAGTACGACCCATAACTTCCGGGCCATGTGTGCTGTCTGTATTTACTTTTACTGGTAAGAATAAACAGCACTAACGACGTCTACTGAGATAGACTCTCAGGTTGATAATGTAATAAAAATTTTTATTCATTATCAAAAAAATTGTTCTTTCCGATGCTTCTGATTGATAGTTTGAAGTAAAGATAGATCGCGGAACTACTTAACTGAAACTACTACTCCTGTTAATTAATTTCGAGCATCGAAATAATTATTATTGGTTAAATACTAGACCCATTGTAAGAAATCATCTGGCAAAGTGAAAAAGTTTGATCTACCACACAGAAAAAGCACCATTTAGGTGCTTTTTTATCAATAAATCTAAGTAACTTACTTAAAAACTTTTATTCATCAGACAAGTCAGTAAACAGTGGGCTGCTTAAATAGCGTTCACCTGATGAAGCCAGAATGACAACGATATTTTTGTCTTTATATTCCGGTTCCTGAGAAAGTTTTACCGCTGCTGCAACGGCGGCACCAGAGGAAATACCTACCAGAATGCCCTCTTTCACCATGATTTCACGTGCGGTTTTAATTGCTTCCTCGCTACTGATTTTGAAAACGCGATCAACCAGTTTCAAATCAAGGTTATCTGGAATAAAACCCGCGCCAATACCTTGAATCTTATGGGGACCAGGTTTCACTTCTTCACCGGCCAGAGTCTGGCTGATGACGGGTGATTCTTCGGGTTCTACGGCAACCGCGGTGACATTTTTACCTTTGGTGTTTTTCAGGTAACGGGTAACGCCTGTTAGTGTACCGCCGGTCCCTACACCGGAAACAAATGCATCCACTTCACCGTCTGTATCTTCCCAGATTTCCGGGCCTGTAGTTTTTTCATGGATTTCCGGGTTAGCCGGATTACTGAACTGTTGCAGGATAATGTAGCGGTCGGGATCGCTAGCTTTAATCTCGTTAGCTTTCTCAATGGCGCCTTTCATACCTTTAGCGCCTTCCGTCAGTATCAACTGAGCACCCAATGCTTTTAAGAGCTTGCGGCGTTCAATACTCATGGTTTCTGGCATTGTCAGCGTTAATTTATAGTCCCGAGCGGCGGCGACATACGCAAGCGCTATACCAGTATTACCACTGGTGGGTTCTATTAATTCTTGTCCCGGTTTTAGGATACCGCGTTTTTCAGCATCCCAAATCATGTTGGAGCCAATGCGACATTTTACACTAAAACTTGGGTTACGGGATTCTACTTTTGCCAGAATACGCCCATTGCCAAAGTGTTTTAGGCGAATTAACGGGGTACGACCAATAGTCAAAGAATTATCTTCGTAAATTTTACTCATACTCGTCTTTCAACTCCCTTTAGTGATATCCGGTCAACAATACGCCAACAACCGGTTAATGGAAATATAACTTAAATATATTTTTATTGTCTAAAAGAATAACTTAAATGAATATCATGGCATAATACGCGGGGCGTGTTGATCTCGATAGCGATCGACCCACATTGCCGTCGCCGCGCATACGGCAATAGGCATAATCACCAAATTGACAATGGGTATCATGGTTAAAATACTCACTGTTGCGCCAAATTGCAGATTAATTATTTTGTTTTGGCGAAGGGCGCTACGCATTGTTGGAAAGCTGACTTTGTGGTTATCAAAGGGATAATCACAATACTGAATTGATAACATCCAGGCACTGAAAATAAACCAGAGCACAGGCGCGGCAGTTTGCCCGATAACAGGAATAAAATAGAGTAACAATAAGACCAGAGCACGTGGAATATAGTAGCACAACTTGGTTAATTCCCGTTTTAGGATACGTGGAACATCTTTGAAGAGTGCTATAACGCCGGTATCCGGTGCGGGGATTCCTGTTAAATCCGCTTCCAGTTTTTCTGCTAGCAGACCATTGAATGGCGCTGCGATAAAATTCGCTATTGTGCTGAATAAGTAAGTAAAAATCAGCAAAACAGAGAGCACGGCCATCGGCCATAAAATATAACTGAGCCATTGCATCCAATCCGGTACTTTGCTCACTATCCAAGGGATCCAGTTCTCCAGTTTCTGATAGAGCCACCAAAATGAACCGCCGAGAAACAAAATATTTGCCAACAAAGGCAATAAGACAAATCTTTTAATGCCTGGTCGAGTAATTAATTTGCAACCTTGCATCAAATACTGAAAGCCGCTCAAATTTTTGGGCAATTTTGTCAAATTCAGCATACTTCCTATTCTCTCCTGTGTGATTGAAACGCTATCATATAGGTAGGATTTTCGACTGACTAGTATTGTTCTGTATAAAAAGAACGCAAAAGGGGCTTATTAGGCATCTTTCTGATAAGAAAAGTGTGTATAAGCTTGCACTTGTGTTATTTGACAAATACAGTTAATACAGAAAATATTCCGCCGTGGTGGCATACTTAATTAAACAACAGAGATAGCAATGATGCAGGATTTGCGTCTGATATTAATCATTGTTGGTGCGATAGCAATAATAGCTTTGCTGTTACATGGGTTGTGGACCAGCCGTAAAGAGCGTTCTTCGCTTTTTCGTGATCGCCCAGTCAAACGTCATAAACATGATCGTCAGAACAGTTTCGTCGATGACAGTGACGATGAAGCGTTCGGCAATCAGCAAAAGCCTTATGCCCATAAACAGGTGAAATCTCATCAGGAGTATAAAGCTGAGCCAGCTATCGAGCGCCGTCAGCAAAAGTTGACTGAAATTGATGCTGCAACGCTTGAAGAAAGCGATGATCCGTTGCTGACGGGTCATCAGCCTGAGACGACAGCGAGAAAAGCAGTCATAGAAGAGCAGGAACCCCAACTCGGTCTGTTTGAATTCGAAGAGCAGAGTGAGCCTGAAAAAAAACAGATCTGCGATTGAAGAAAAGTTTCAAGAAGCGGTTGGCGAACAAGAAACTCAGACCAAGGTGAAAGAAATCGTTTTGGTTCTTCACGTAGCAGCACATCACGGCCAAGCATTGAATGGTGAACCCTTGCTGCAAAGTATTCTGCAATCTGGCTTCCAGTTTGGGGAAATGCAGATTTTTCACCGTCACGTGAACCCATCAGGTAGTGGCCCGGTACTGTTTAGTTTGGCAAATATGGTGAAACCGGGTTCATTTAATCCTGAAACAATGGCTGATTTTACAACTCCGGGGATTTCCATGTTTATGGTAGTCCCTTCTTACGGAGAATCTAATCAGAATTTTAAACTGATGTTACAGGCAGCTCAGCGTATTGCCTCTGATGTTGGGGGCGTGGTGCTTGATGATGAGCGAAAAATGCTAACACCGCAAAAAATCGAATTGTATAAAGCGCGTATTCGCAGCACACTTGGTGTTCAGGTATAATCAATTATCGAATGTTCAAGCCTCCGCCAGCCGGGGGCTTTTTATCGCTGGTTATAAATCATGAAATCAACGGCTCAACAAATAGAAAAGCTCAGAACAACACTGCGTCATCATGAATATCTGTATCACGTCATGGATGCGCCAGAGATCCCTGATGCGGAATATGATCGGTTAATGCAGGAATTGAAGGATCTTGAAGGACAGTATCCTGAGTTGATTACATCGGATTCACCAACACAGCGGGTTGGAGCGGCTCCTCTGACGGCTTTTGAACAAGTCCGCCATGAAATTCCGATGTTGTCACTGGATAACGTATTTGATGAAGAGAGTTATCTGGCGTTTGATAAGCGGGTGCGTGACCGTCTGAAAGAGACTCAGGATTTGGTTGTGTGCTGTGAGCTGAAACTGGATGGTTTGGCGGTCAGCCTGTTGTATGAACATGGTGAGTTGGTACGGGCTGCAACCCGCGGTGATGGTACAACCGGGGAAAATATTACATCAAATATACGGACTATCTGTGCAATTCCCCTGCGTCTATTCGGCGAAAATATTCCAGCGCGTATTGAGATTCGCGGTGAAGTTTTCATGCCGCAAAAAGGGTTTGAGAAACTGAATGAGGAGGCGCGTCGCACGGGGGCAAAAGTATTTGCTAACCCACGTAATGCGGCGGCTGGCTCGTTGCGTCAGCTCGATCCCCGTATTACGGCTAAACGCCCATTGGCTTTCTTCTGTTATGGTGTTGGCGTATTGGAAGGGGGAGAATTACCAGCTAGTCACTACGAGCGATTGATACAGTTTAAGAAATGGGGATTGCCGGTCAGCGATAAAGTTAAAGTTTGTACCGATAGTCAACAGGTTATTGATTTTTATCATGATATCGTAAACCAGCGTTCCGCATTGGGGTTTGATATCGATGGTGTCGTTGTCAAAGTTAATTCGCTGGAATTACAGGAAACATTAGGCTTTGTCGCTCGTGCGCCACGTTGGGCAACGGCGTTCAAGTTTCCCGCTCAAGAGCAAATGACAATTGTTCGTGATGTTGAGTTTCAGGTTGGTCGTACTGGTGCGATCACACCGGTAGCACGTCTGGAGCCAGTATTGGTCTCTGGTGTGACTGTCAGTAATGCAACATTGCACAATGCGGATGAGATTGAACGTTTAGGTTTGCGGATTGGCGATACGGTTATTATCCGTCGTGCTGGTGATGTAATTCCACAAGTTGTCGGTGTTTTGGAAGTGAGAAGGCCGCAGGACAGTAATGAAGTTATTTTCCCTGAACATTGCCCGGTATGTGGGGCAGATATTGAAAGGATTGAAGGGGAGGCTGTAGCGCGTTGTACGGGGGGATTGGTGTGTGGCGCTCAGCGTAAAGAGGCACTTAGACATTTTGTTTCCCGTCGGGCGATGGATGTTGACGGCATGGGAGAAAAGATTATCGATCAGCTGGTGGATAAAGAGTATGTCGAAACCCCGGCCGATCTTTTCAGGCTGACGGCAGGCAAGTTGACTGGGCTTGATCGCATGGGGCCGAAATCTGCCCAGAATGTGGTAGATGCGTTGGAAAAAGCGAAAGAAACCACCTTTGCCCGTTTCCTTTATGCGTTGGGTATCCGTGAAGTTGGGGAAGCGACCGCTGCTAATTTGGCTGCTCACTTTGGCGAACTGGATAAATTACGTTCCGCTGATGAGGAAGCATTGAAAGAGGTTCAAGATGTTGGCGAAGTGGTGGCAAAACATGTCGTTAACTTCTTCAATGAACCCCATAACCAAGCAGTTATTGACGATCTGATTGATAATATCGGTATCGACTGGGAACCGGTCGTTGTAACGAAAGCTGAGAAAATTGACAGCCCATTTTCGGGTAAAACAGTTGTGCTGACAGGTTCATTGCATCAGTTATCCAGGGATGAAGCCAAAGCTAAACTTGTTGCACTTGGGGCAAAAGTGACGGGCAGCGTTTCTAAGAAAACAGATTTGGTGATTGCGGGTGAAGCTGCCGGTTCAAAATTAGCTAAAGCTAATGAGTTGAATATTCCGGTTATTGATGAAGAAGAAATGATCCGTTTATTGGGTGAATAACTTTTTGTTTATATACTGATTATTGAGAGTTTTTCTCAATAATCAGTCATATGTTGTTAAGGTATTTTTAAAGCTTATCTTATTCGATTCAGCTAAAAATGTGATCAGACACATTAAGTAAAGATTTACAGTAAGAATTATTTCAGTCTAATGTGATATCTATACCCTATGGATTTTAAGATGCATCGCGACGGCAAGGGAGTGAATCCCCGGGAGCAATAGATAACTATGTGACCGGGGTGAGCGAGTGCAGCCAACAAAGAGGCGACTTGAAAGATAACGGGTATATTCTTATTTGATCGCCTTTTATTGCATAGAATGCGTTGATAAAAACTCGCTTTCTATCGTGTTTGGAGTGTGATATGTCTCAGATCCTGCATTTCTTCTTAGCTTTGATTGTCATTGGCGGCCTTGCTATTTTGACAAGTAATGACCGTAAAAGTATTCGTCCTCGTTATGTTATTCAATTGCTTGTTATTGAGCTTATTTTGGCTTGGTTTTTCCTGAATTCTGGTGTTGGTCAGGAATTTGTCATGGGATTTGCCGGGTTGTTTGAGCATTTACTGAAATATGCGGGTGAAGGAACTGAATTCATTTTTGGCGGCATGATGGATGCAAAACTAGCATTCTTCTTTCTGAATGTATTGTGTCCGATTATCTTTATTTCTGCGCTGATTGGTATTTTGCAGCATATCAAACTATTGCCAATTATCATCCGGGTTATTGGTACTCTGCTGTCTAAAGTCAACGGCATGGGTAAACTGGAATCATTTAACGCGGTCAGTTCGCTGATACTTGGGCAGTCTGAAAACTTTATTGCTTATAAAGACGTACTGGGAAAAATGTCTGAGCGTCGCATGTACACGATGGCTGCGACTGCAATGTCAACGGTTTCTATGTCGATCGTTGGGGCTTACATGCAAATTTTAGCGCCTAAATATGTTGTAGCGGCATTAGTGCTTAATATGTTCAGTACCTTTATCATCCTATCGCTGATTAATCCGTATGCTGTTGACAGTGAAGAAGATATTCAGATGAGTAATCTTCACGAAGGCCAAAGTTTTTTCGAAATGCTAGGTGAATATATTTTGGCGGGTTTTAAAGTGGCCCTCATTGTTGCTGCTATGTTGATTGGTTTCATTGCCCTGATTGCGGCTATTAATGCTTTGTTCAGCCTGGTGTTTGAGAAGAGTTTTCAGGAAATGCTCGGCTACGTGTTTTATCCATTTGCTTGGGTGATTGGAATTCCTACAGATGAAGCATTACGGGTTGGTAGTGTTATGGCAACCAAATTGGTTGCTAACGAATTTGTGGCAATGCACAGCTTACAATCCATTGTGACAGAACTTTCTCCTCGTTCACAGGGTATTTTGTCGGTATTCTTGGTTTCTTTTGCTAACTTCTCTTCTATTGGGATTGTGGCAGGTGCGATTAAAGGCTTGAATGAGAAACAGGGTAATGTTGTTTCTCGGTTTGGTTTGAAACTACTATTTGGTTCAACGCTTGTCAGCTTCTTATCTGCGGCTATTGCAGGTTTGGTACTGTAAAAGATGATGTTTTATCGTGGAATATTGCATCATGGATGATGCAGATTCCCTTTCACCTATTTCTCCTTATAGACGTGCAAATTATGGAAAAAGAAAACCTGATAGAAATTGCTAATACTGCAATGCCGTTCGGTAAATACAAAGGGCGTATGCTCATTGACTTACCGGAAGAGTATTTATTGTGGTTCGCTCGTAAGGGGGAATTTCCACAAGGTAAATTGGGGGCGCTGATGGAGATGACTTTAGCAATAAAACTGGAGGAACTAGATTCGTTGGTGAAACCATTGAAAAAAGGCTAGCCAAAGTTGACGTTTGTTTTTTATTCGATAATGGTGGTTATGAATGGGAATAACCAAAAGGCCCTGAAAGCATGGCTTTCAGGGCCTTATAATTTTGGTGGAGCTAAGCGGGATCGAACCGCTGACCTCTTGCATGCCATGCAAGCGCTCTCCCAGCTGAGCTATAGCCCCACGAGCGTGGTATTTCCTAATTTTAGGACCAAACACCTTATCTCAATATAAAGGATTTGGTGGAGCTAAGCGGGATCGAACCGCTGACCTCTTGCATGCCATGCAAGCGCTCTCCCAGCTGAGCTATAGCCCCAATCAAAATTAATGGAACGGGGCGCATAATATGAAACCCTGCAAATACTGTCAACGGCTAACTTATCATTCTCACAACAAGCGTTGAAAAAGCCATCAATTTTATGATCAATTAACAAAACAGGAGGATGAGCAATGGGTTGAAATGAAATAGAAGGTGTTTGGGAAAGTGATAAAGAGGTAGCAATTAAATAGGATTTTTGGAAAACAGAAAGGCATCACCTGTAGTAAGTGATGCCTTTGATGCATTAATTAAGATTGAGTTTCGCGTTGAGCAATGAACTCCAGCGCTTGATTAATACGGGATAAAGTACGAGTTTGCCCGATAGCGTGAATAGTGACATCCACACCTGGGGATTGACCTGCACCGGTAGCCGCAACCCGCAATGGCATACCGATTTTACCCATACCGACTTCCAGCTCATCAGCGGTGGATTGAATGGCATGATGAACATTTTCTGGCGTCCAGTCAGTAATTGAAGCCAGCTTCGCACGGACAACTTCAAGAGGTTGACGGGCGACTGGGCGCAAATGTTTCTTCGCTGCATCGGCATCAAATTCAGCAAAATCTTCATAGAAGTAGCGGCAAGATTCGGCTATCTCTTTCAGAGTCTTACAGCGTTCGCCCAGTAATTTAATCAGATCAACCAACTGTGGACCATTACGGGTATCAATACCTTGTTGCTCCATGTGCCATGCTAGATGAACGGCAACTTTCTCTGGAGGCAGGGTATTAATATAGTGATGGTTCAACCATTGCAATTTTTCTGTATTGAATGCGCTGGCGGATTTATTGATAGCATCCAGACTGAACAGTTTAGTCATTTCTTCAATGCTGAAAATTTCTTGATCACCATGCGACCAACCCAGACGGACCAGATAATTCAGCAAGGCTTCTGGCAGATAACCATCATCGCGGTATTGCATCACGCTCACTGCACCGTGACGTTTAGACAGCTTTTTACCATCATCACCGAGGATCATCGAAACGTGCGCATATTCTGGCACGGGAGCGCTGAGCGCTTTCAGAATATTAATTTGACGAGGTGTATTATTAATATGGTCTTCACCGCGGATGACATGAGTGATTTCCATATCCCAGTCATCGATAACAACACAGAAATTATACGTTGGTGAGCCATCGGTACGACGGATAATCAGATCATCAAGTTCCTGATTGCTGAACTCAATGGGGCCGCGGATACGATCATTAAAAACAACAGAACCTTCCTGTGGATTGCGGAAACGGACGACATGGGGCTGATCTGGGTTATGTTGACATGAATTATCACGGCAACGGCCGTCATAACGTGGTTTCTCGCCATTTGCCATTTGAGTTTCGCGCAATTCTTCCAGATGCTCTTTAGAACAATAGCAGCGATAAGCACTTCCTTGCTCCAGCATTTGATCGATCGCCTGATTATAGCGATCAAAACGTTTCGTCTGATAATAAGGGCCTTCATCCCAATTCAGATTTAACCAGTTCATACCGTCCATAATGGCATTGATAGCTTCCTGAGTTGAGCGTTCAAGGTCAGTATCTTCGATACGCAATACAAATTCGCCTTTGTTATGGCGGCTATATAACCAGGAATACAGTGCGGTACGAGCACCGCCAACATGGAGATAGCCGGTTGGGCTTGGTGCGAAACGGGTTTTGATTTTACTCATTGGGGATTGCCTTAATTACGTTTCACTTTTCAATGAACGTTATCGGTGATTTAAGTAATAAAAGAGGGGGGCTATTTTATCACTGCACCTTAATTCCTCAATGCTGTTAACGGGGAGTTGTTGAGAAAAGTCAGTGTATTTGTCTAAACTGTACCCTATAGTGACGATAATTATCTCACCCTTGTTTAATTTTGAGACGAACGATATTTTTCTCTAGAAAAAGCGTTGACTCATTCTGAACTATCCCTATAATGCGACCCCATCACGACGGGGCGATTAGCTCAGTTGGTAGAGCATCTCCCTTACAAGGAGGGGGTCATCAGTTCGAATCTGGTATTGCCCACCATCTCGTTGTGATAAAAAAGATTTTATGATTGGGCGATTAGCTCAGTTGGTAGAGCATCTCCCTTACAAGGAGGGGGTCATCAGTTCGAATCTGGTATCGCCCACCAATCATAAATTCAGTGGTATAGAAGCAGTAATAGTTATTGAAGTGGGCGATTAGCTCAGTTGGTAGAGCATCTCCCTTACAAGGAGGGGGTCATCAGTTCGAATCTGGTATCGCCCACCACTTCATTAAGATTATTTCAGGCGATATCACATCTATTTGGTATGGGTCGTTAGCTCAGTCGGTAGAGCAGTTGACTTTTAATCAATTGGTCGCAGGTTCGAATCCTGCACGACCCACCATTCCAAAAGACGTAATTAGAGTAGTTTTCCTACAGATGGGTCGTTAGCTCAGTCGGTAGAGCAGTTGACTTTTAATCAATTGGTCGCAGGTTCGAATCCTGCACGACCCACCATCTCAAAAGATGCAATTAGAATGGTTTTTCTACAGTCAGGTTGTTAGTTCAGTCGGTAGAGCAGTTGGCTTTTAATCAATTAGTCACAGGTTCGAGCCGAGCGAAGCGAGACAACAGCGCGAGAGCGCTGGCCCGCAGGGCGAGGCCGTAGGCCGAGTCATCCTGCACGACCCACCATCTCAAAAGACGTAATTAGAATATTTTTCCTACAGTCAGGTTGTTAGTTCAGTCGGTAGAGCAGTTGACTTTTAATCAATTGGTCACAGGTTCGAGCCGAGCGAAGCGAGACAACAGCGCGAGAGCGCTGGCCCGCAGGGCGAGGCCGTAGGCCGAGTCATCCTGCACGACCCACCATCTCAAAAGACGCAATTAGAATAGTTTTCCTACAGTCAGGTTGTTAGCTCAGTCGGTAGAACAGTTGACTTTTAATCAATGGGTCACAGGTTCGAGCCGAGCGAAGCGAGACAACAGCGCGTGAGCGCTGGCCCGCAGGGCGAGGCCGTAGGCCGAGTCATCCTGCACGACCCACCATCTCAAAAGACGCAATTAGAATAGTTTTCCTACAGTCAGGTTGTTAGCTCAGTCGGTAGAACAGTTGACTTTTAATCAATGGGTCACAGGTTCGAGCCGAGCGAAGCGAGACAACAGCGCGTGAGCGCTGGCCCGCAGGGCGAGGCCGTAGGCCGAGTCATCCTGCACGACCCACCATCTCAAAAGACGCAATCAGAATAGTTTTCCTACAGTCAGGTTGTTAGCTCAGTCGGTAGAGCAGTTGACTTTTAATCAATGGGTCGCAGGTTCGAGCCGAGCGAAGCGAGACAACAGCGCGTGAGCGCAGGCCCGAAGGGCGAGGCAGTAGGCCGAGTCATCCTGCACGACCCACCATCTCAAAAGACGCAATTAGAATAATTTTCCTACAGTCAGGTTGTTAGTTCAGTCGGTAGAGCAGTTGACTTTTAATCAATGCGTCTCCAGGGCCTTATAGAAATTAGGGTTTTCTTGGATGATAGCTAACACCTTTGCCGCTAGTCCTGTCGGATTTCGACGCTTCTGCTCCCAGCTTTTAATTGTATCAAGGCTGGTGCGTGACTGCTCCCCGCCGTAAAAAACGGCTAGGCTTCCCACTTCTCAGGCCGCCACCGTCTTTATGACGGATTTACGCTGGCCTCCGTGGGCAGAAACGACGAGTCCCGCCGCCTGTAATTCTGTTATGCCCTTGCGCTGGATGTTGATCGCCGCATTGATATCGCGGTCATGTTCGACTCGGCAGAAAGGGCATTGCCAGATCCGCTTATTTAGCGGCATTTCCGGCATTTTGTGACCGCAGCAATGGCAGGTTTTCGAGCTGGCGAACCACTGATCCAGTTTGACCAGATGAACGCCCGCCGCTGCGGCTTTGTATTCCAGTTTCTTGATGAAGCCATGCCAGCCCGCATCCCCGATAGCGCGGGCAAGGTGGTGATTCTTCATCATGTTAGCCGATTTCAGCGTCTCAACAATGACCGCTTGGTTTTTGTCAACCATTGTTCGAGAGAGTTTGTGTTGAAAATCAGCGCGGGCATGGGCTACCCGTTCGTGGACTGCCGCCAGACGTAAGCGGGCCTTGCCGCGGTTAGCGCTGCCCTGTTGTTTGCGGGAGAACGATTTCTGCTTACGACGCAGGTTACGGGCGGCGTTGATAAGGTGACGCGGGTTATTGACCTTCTCCCCGGTCGACTCGATAAGATAGTGGGACAAACCCATATCACACCCGGTCACGCGGGTGATAACGCCCGGCTTTTCCGGTGCCTCCCCGCCATCGTCACACAGGATAGCGGCGAAATATTTTCCCGTGGTGGTGCGAGAGAGCGTAATGCTCTTCACTTTCCCGTCAATTTTTCTGTGTATACGGGCCTTTATCGGTGACAATTTCGGGATCTTCACTGCGCCCTCCAGCACTTTCACTCCAACACAGTGATAGCTGGATTGTCTGCCCTGTTTGCGTTTGAACGTGGGAAATTGGGCGCGCAACTTCGGATTGAAAAAATTATCAAACGCAGTATGCAGATTGATCACCGCCTGCTGTAACGCGATAGAATCATATGCCCTGAGCCAGGCATACTTGCGGGATTGCTTCGCGACCGCCAGTAACGGTTTGAGGTCTTTGCGTGGATTTAAATTCACGCCGTGACGTTTGTAGGCATGCTTTTTGATGTGCAGCGCCTTGTTGTACGCAAAACGGACCGCCCCGAACTGGCCGTTAAGATACTCTGCCTGTTCGGGTGTGGGGTAGAGGCGGACTTTGGTCGCTCTTAACATATTCAGCGCTCATTGAAAAAAAAGTGCATTCATTTTAGCCTGTTTTACCGGCAGATATCCATTCAGTCAGGAGACGTCGGAGTCGCCAGCCCTAAAGCCCTCTGGGCTTTTCGCCTGATATCTCCGCCCGCACTGGGCAAGGGTTTACGGCGGTTTTTGCTAAAGCCTCCTCCATCTCTGCCTGTGAAATGTTAAGTTGAGCACGGATAGCTTTAACGTCGGCAACTTCGTATCGGGTTACACGCGCTGCGGCTTTATTACCTTGTTTAATTTCAACTGCTTCTTCTAGGGATGCTTTCAATTCGTCAAGAAAACTCATGTTACACCTCATCTTTTAGTAATTTTATTACCACAGCTAGATTCTCGTGTACTGTATTTGTGCTGTGAAATTGCAGAATAGCATCAATATTCTTAGCATGAGCTTCATCATTATGTGTATATACAAATCTCACGTTCAAATAATATATCTTATCTATTAGTGATACAAAGTCCATTGATATTTTGTGAGTCATTTTGAGTTGTTTAGATCTGTCTAGCGGAGTATTCTGTATATACAGATTAACCATGAGTTAAAAACGCCGAAGCACATGAAGCTCTTGATATCATCAAACATCAGATTGAAATTAGCATGTAAAAACCCGTCGGTTAATGAAGAGGATATACTCCAGTGTTTTTCTAATCGGGTTGAACGTTTTCTTGAGGATACAAGGGAAGATAACAGAACTGCTCCCCACTAAATGGTTTATAACTGAAACTGATTATGGTGTTAAGTTGAAGATAGTCTTTTATCTATTACTCTGAAAAAGGGGGGGGCTATAAGGATAGCTTATGCACCTAACGAAGATGAATTGAGAATCTACAAAAAATATGGTCTAGAAACAGAGAAATGAGCAAACAAACTGATAAGCGAGCAAATAACCTGATAGCTTCCATTGATGAAGCATGGGAGAACGGTGAGCTTGGTTGTAGTGAAGCTCACGTTAAAGTATCTGATGATGTAACAGAAGATCTGATTAACGAAGCGCTGGAGTTACAGCCCATTTCAATCAGATTAAATCGGTCTCTGATTGAAGATTTGAAAATGATAGCTGACCTTAATGGCTTAGGCTACCAGCCATTAATCAGACAAGTTTTAAATCGTTTTGCCAATAGTGAGAAAAAACGGGTGCTCGCCGAGGCTCACAGCAAAGCAATGAGAAGTGAAAAAAGAAAATCCAATAAACGTCATAAGGCTGCTTAACCATATAGCCTTAACTGCATAGTATATAAATGTAAAAAACCAACTGGTGAGGTTGGTTTTTTGCATTTACCCTTAAATAGGGTGATTTGTTTTTAATGCTATTCGCAAGGTTGGTAGCCTTGGTTTTAGCGCGCAGGGCAACCGCATGAATGCTTAAATATTATTCAGATTAGAAAATCCTGCTTGTACGACTTGTTCCAGAAATTGCGTTTTCATCCAGGCTCGCATTCGTTTCTTTCTTATACTTAATTTGCTGCCTTCTGTTTTCAGCATATTCAAGGCAATTCGCCTCAATATCGCGATATTTTCCGCCGCATTTTCTCGATAAATCTGACAATCATCCTCATGAAACGTCGCATCCAATACCCAATGGAGAT
>NZ_PUWT01000035.1:0-36631 GCF_002968995.1 Photorhabdus hindustanensis | reverse complement strand
GTAAAAAACGGCGAGGCTTCCCACTTCTCAGGCCGCCACCGTCTTTATGACGGATTGACGCTGGCCTCCGTGGGCAGAGACGACGAGTCCCGCCGCCTGTAATTCTGTTATGCCCTTGTGCTGGATGTTGATCGCCGCATTGATATCGCGGTCATGTTCGACTCGACAGCAAGGGCATGGCCAGATCCGCTTACACAGCGGCATTTCCGGCATTTTGTGACCGCAGCAATGACAGGTCTTCGAACTGGCGAACCACTGATCCAGTTTGACCAAATGAACGCCCGCCGCTGTGGCTTTGTATTCCAGTTTCTTGATGAAGCCATGCCAGCCCGCATCCCCGATAGCGCGGGCAAGGTGGTGATTCTTCATCATGTTGGCCGATTTCAGCGTCTCAACAATGACCGCTTGGTTTTCGTCAACCATTGTTCGAGAGAGTTTGTGTTGAAAATCGGCGCGGGCATGGGCTACCCGCTCATGGACGGCCGCTAGACGTAAGCGGGCCTTGCCGCGGTTAGCGCTGCCCTGTTGTTTGCGGGAGAGCGATTTCTGCTTACGACGCAGGTTACGGGCGGCGTTGATAAGGTGACGCGGGTTATTGACCTTCTCCCCGGTCGACTGAACAAGATAATAGGATAACCCCATATCACACCCGGTCACGCGGGTGATAACGCCCGGCTTTTCCGGCGCCTCTTTGCCATCGTCACACAGGATAGCGGCGAAATATTTTCCCGTGGCGGTGCGAGAAAGAGTAATGCTCTTCACTTTCCCTTCAATTTTTCTGTGTATGCGGGCCTTTATCGGTGACAATTTCGGGATTTTCACCGCGCCCTCCAGCACTTTCACCCCAACACAGTGATAGCTGGATTGCTTGCCCTGTTTACGCTTGAACGTGGGAAATTGGGCGCGCAACTTCGGATTGAAGAAATTATCAAATGCAATATGCAGATTGATCACCGCCTGCTGTAATGCAATGGAGTCATATGCCCTGAGCCAGGCATACTTGCGGGATTGCTTCGCGACCGCCAGTAACGGTTTGAGGTCTTTGCGCGGATTTAAATTCACGCCGTGACGTTTGTAGGCATGCTTTTTGATGTGCAGCGCCTTGTTGTACGCAAAACGGACCGCCCCGAACTGGCCGTTAAGATACTCTGCCTGTTCGGGTGTGGGGTAGATGCGGACTTTGGTCGCTCTTAACATATTCAGCGCTCATTGAAAAAAAGTGGATTCATTTTAGCCTGTTTTACCAGCAGATATCCATTCAGTCAGGAGACGTCGGAGTCGCCAGCCCTAAAGCCCTCTGGGCTTTTCGCCTGATATCCCCGCCCGCACTGGACAAGGGTTTACGGCGGTTTTTGCTAAGGATTTTAGGATTTTCTTTCTATTCTGATTTAATGAATATCTTTCCTGATTAAGACTAGCAATCTCTTCATCTATCTCTTCAACAAGAACTTTTGTTTTCTCTTTATCTTGTTGTCGGAAATCAAACGCATCAAGAAGTTCTTGTTTCTTCTCCGCATCTTTCTTCTTTAATAGCAAAATACCTTCAACTTTGCTGATGTTTTCGAACGACTCTCCCAATTCTTTCTTTACCGCTTTTTCAGTTGTCTGTTTCTCTTCCAGAGCTTTTTCTTTTTCATAGTGTTCTTTTATAAGCTCTGCATTAAACCCGAGTATATGAGAGAGATAGGGCTTCCATGATGCATCTTTGGAACGAAACTTTCTCAATTGGAAGACATCGCTATAATCATCCTGAGATCGAATAAGGTATCCAAGACTATTGCGATAATCCCAAGGTTTTATCACGCTAAGATCAAGTAAACTATCTAGCAGCTCTTTGGCTTTATCAAAGGAAACATCTTCATGATCCCATTGCCCTGTAGGCAAAAGAGAGTAATCTTGATTTTTTTCTTGATGTTTCTTAAAGCGTATTTTTGCGGCTTGGGCAACATCCTTACGGATAGTCAAGAAACTTGAATCTTTTAGTTCTATCTCAAGAAAAAAGACAAACTGATTAAATATGTCAGGGTGTTTAAATAGGAAAAAGTTTGGATTTCGCTTGGATAATAGAGCGAAGTCTATCACATGACCTAATGTGCTTTTCCCTAGATTATGTGTGTCTTTTTCTTTGTTTTCTGGGAGCCGAATTTCACCATATATAACATTAAGCCCTTCGTAAAAAGTAACGGGCTTAAAAAGAGATGGCTTGTTTGAGTAAATCTTAGATAGTTTCATTGTTATTAGCTACATATTCAATGGCATCAGTTTTAGGACGATATTCAATGATACCCATAATAAATAAAAAGTTTAGAGCTGGGAGAAACAATACATCACCACCGGAAACTGCTTTCTTTGTATAGCTCAACAGGTCGCTATAACTCTCGATTCTCAATCCCTTAAGACGTGAAAGAATAATCAAAGCTACATTGATTACTGTCCTGTCTGGATGAGAATGTTTAGTTGGTCGCAGCATATTCTTCTTTACTACCGATGTCGCAATTCCAATACATGTAAAAAAGCATTATTTTAGTAAGTCGTCTATGCTTTTTTAGAACAGGGTCCCTTCCAAAAAGAAGATCGAAAAGGTAATTCATTACGCTATCAAAGTTTTGATATTCCTTTCTTTTTACAATTATTTTAAGTTGAAACTCTTCAACTACATTTTCATAAAGCTGCATAATTTCTGCATTTTCCGGTGCAGCCAGGAAAGCTTTAATCTGAGCGGTCTCTTTCAAATATCTCCTTCTTAGTATTTCGGCATATTCGCTACTCATGTTGTTAATTTGGTTTTTCTGACTATAGGGTATCCTGGGAGTTGGTGGATCGTCTTTCGTAGATAAACCTTTCTTTGAGTTCTTATGGTCGGATTCCCAGTTGCTGAGAGCGCTCTATAGAGAGATTCTCTAGATAAACCAGTCTCTTTAGCAATAAAGGATAATCTACCATGAGCCTCGGCAACCTGTCTTGCAGTTTCCAGTAACAAGCGAACATCTTGAGTTTTCCTGTCCTCATTCAATTCTGGGCTAAGGTGTTCAATAGCCCTCTTGTTTTTTACAGATTTATCCAATTTTCCTACCCCTTTTAACCAACTATCAGAAGTTAGAGTACTGTAGCTTAAAAGATATAAACTATAAATAGTAATCTTAGCTAAAAAACTGGGATAGTCTATTCATCAATAGGCTATCCTTTAACTATAATGAATAAACTAAAAATCAGAAGGAGATGATTATAATCCAGTTTTATTTTATATATAATAGGATGATATTAAATCGGAGATTTAAATTAATAAATTAAAAAACCGAGAAAATAATAGCAAAATTTAATGCCAAAGATAATGACGAAAAAATAAATTCAATTCATAATAATCTGTAAATGATTAAATTATTCCATTATATATTAACTCTCATTTTCTAAATAAATGAAATCATTTATAATTGACACTGCCATTTTTTCATGGCAATCCAATTTAATTCTGTCAGGAAAAAACTTTATATAATAGATGAAGTATTATCTGGTAATACATATTGCCCTTATTTTTTTTGGACTGTTTAAATAGTTACTTAATAAAATCATTAATAATGACTTTATAAATTTTTTTAAGTTTACTATGTTGATAATTAAATTTGGAATAATTTTAAAATAAAATACTAATGAAGAATTAGCAATATTTTTTGCCTTAAATAGCTATGTTATATAAAACAATTATTTATTTGTTTTATGCTATTTTTATCACGTTTATATTAAAAAAATATGTTAATTGTTTTTTACGTAATTAGCTTTAATGTTACTTTTGTGGGAAGGGATGTTTAATTGCGTGGCCGGGATAGCCCATTGCTTATGGATTCTATTGACAGGTTATTTAACTAAATAAACAGGTTTTTATATCTAAGCTTTGAACTTATGGAGAAATATATGTCTTTAAAGAGGAAAATTTCATATTTGGAAGAAGTTAGTGGTTCAGCAAAGGCAAATGAGGTATTGACCTGGCTACAGGCTTATATTCCAGGTAAAGATCCTAATATTGTTGTTGGGCATGAGCCTAGTAAAGATGCGGCGAAAGAGTTAATCCGAAGTGATTACCGTTGGGGTCATCAGAGTAATGACAAATCTGAAACTTTCCAATTAACGTATAATTTTCTGGAGAGTGAACCAGATAATATGCCGTGGATTATTTATGGATTCTCAGCATTTAATGAAGAACAAAAAGCTGCTGCAAAACTGTCAATTCAATCTTGGACTGATGTCGCGAATATTAAATTCACGGAAACCTCTGATGCTAGCAAGGCGAATATCACTTTTGGTTTCTTTAATATTAGTTTAACAGGGGATTATGCGTTTGCTGAGATGCCGCGCCCATCTTTGACACAGGTAGGAACTTGGTATAATGCGGAAAGTCGTACTTTCTTAAAAAATGATATTGAATTGAATGGTTATGGCCGGCATACATTTACTCATGAGATCGGCCATACACTGGGGTTGGATCATCCGGCTGATTATGATGCGTCTGATGATGTAATACCGACTTATAAGAACAAAGCTACCTATTTTGAAGATAGCGGTGCTTATACCGTCATGGGTTATTTCAGTGAAAAAAATACCGGGCAGGACTTTAAAGGTATTTATTCTGCTGCGCCATTACTTAACGATATTTCAGCCATTCAGTCGCTGTATGGAACGAATAATACTACCCGTGCCGATGACACTGTATATGGTTTTAATTCCAATACCGATCGCGATTTTTTTACGGCAAAAGATGCAAAGAGCAAACTCGTGTTTACCGCCTGGGATGCGGGTGGGAATGATACCTTTGATTTCTCTGGTTTTACTCAGGATCAACGTATTAACTTGAATGAAGCTTCTTTCTCGGACGTGGGTGGCTTGAAAGGAAACATCTCTATTGCCCGTGGCGTCACGATTGAAAATGCGATTGGCGGCAGTGGTAATGACATTCTGATAGGGAATGACGCCGCCAATATTTTAAAGGGTGGTGCCGGTGATGACATTATCTACGGTGGACTGGGAGCAGATAATCTTTGGGGCGGGGAAGGCAAAGATACATTTGTCTACTTGAATGCCAAGGAATCACCTTTTCTTGAGCGTGATTGGATTCATGACTTTATTTCCGGTGAGGACAAGATTGATGTGTCATTGTTCGATCTGGGCGAATCAGGAAAAGGGAGTATTAAGTTTGTCGAAGAATTCACTGGCGCTATTGGGGAAGCAGTGATTAGCTATGATAGCGTTAATAAGGTAAATGATTTCGTGATTAATATGGGGGGAGAATTATCCCACGATGGTTTTGGAGTGAAGATCGTTGGAGAGCCGCTGACAGAGGCCGATTTCATCCTTGCGTAACACAACAATACAATAATACAACAACACAACCGCATCTGACTGGATGCGGTTATTCGTTTAGTCACTTTGAGCGTCTGGACGTATAATTTTGCTGTCTTCTGTTTCCTGTCTTCCGTCTTCCGTCTTCTGTCTTCCGTTTCCTGTCTTCTGTCTTCTGTTTACTGTCCTCTGTTTACTGTCCTCTGTTTCCTGTCCATGTGGTTGGAGTTCCTAATCTACCATTTTTCTATAATATAAGTAGTCAAGTATATTTGGATAAGTAATGAATGATGTGATATTTGGATTTAAAAACAATCGCAAAATAATTTATTTTTAAATTAAAATTATTTATTGTTGATATTAAACATAATTAATATATACATTGGTCGTATTATTTCATTATGAAAAACAATATATATGGAATTTAGTTTTAGTTTGAAATTGTTTCATATCGGTGTTAAGTGTAATTAACGTTTACATTAGTTGTATAATTTGATTATTATAAAATAATATGTAATCAGGCAGGTTGATAATTTTTACGTGTATAAATATACATTAATTAATATAACCAAATGATAAATCATACTTTTTATGGCGCAATCTGTTTCACGTCGGAATACGAGGAGGTTAATCTTACAGAGAATTATCAAGGTAAATTCGGTATTAATTGGGGATCAGGAGGTTTAATTTGTCTTTATAATTACTTGATTTTTCATGAAATAATTTACATTTGATATTAATTCAAAATGGACAAAATACAACAGGGATTTAACACTCATGCCAGTAAATATATTCAATAAATCCATTTTTATTTAGTTATGGAATTCAGCATCGGCCAATAAAAAGTTGCACAAAATCAAAGACGCTTATTAAAAAAACAGGAAAAAAATGAAATATCTTTTGCCGGTTCACTGGATGAGCCGTTTATTCCGTTATCGGGAAAATAATTGTCGCAGAATTGTTAATTATGCGGTTATCAGCCGGACTATTACATCCAGCATCCAAGAGAATGTGCTGTCTGAGGATCTTAATTGATGCTTGGTGTGTGCCTGTTTTTATTTCTTTGAGGAAAGAAATAAGGGCAAAACATTTGTGATGACTGTTGAGAATGACAGTTTTCAAATAACTATACCCTATGGATTTCAAGATGCGTCGCGACGGCAAGCGAGCGAATCCCCGGAAGCATAGGAAACTATGTGACCGGGGTGAGTGAGTGCGGCCAACAAAGAGGCAACTTGAAAGATAACGGGTATAACAGATTCGTTGAGGTAGTAAGTATATGAAAGATAGCATGGCTAAAAAGGAAATTATCTTTGACGCTGGATTAGAACAAGTACCGTCAGAAAAGGTTGGTGATGACCTATCTGTTCAGAAACTTAATTTGTTGTCAGAAGCTGAACGCACACTGCTGTTGAAAACCTTGAACGCCACTGAAACCGTCTATCCTGACCAGTTAGGTATTCATCAGTTGTTTGAACGGCAAGTGGAGAAAACCCCGACAGCCACAGCGTTAATGGCAGGGGATAAAACCCTGAGTTATGCGGAATTGAATGCTCGCGCTAACCGACTGACTCATCAACTGATTAAACAAGGGGTTGACCCGAATGATCATGTGGCAATCCTGTTAGAGCGATCTATCGAATTGGTGGTGGCTCAATTGGCTATTCTTAAGGCGGGGGCGGTTTATGTCCCTATCGATCCCGGAGCGCCGAACGAGAGAAAAAATTGGCTGATAAACGATTGTTTAGCCAAATTGTTGCTTACCAGTGCAGAGGTGGATATCCCGGCTGATCTGGATGTTCCGCTAATTCGTCTTTCTGATGAGACAGACGTGAGCAAGGAGGAAGAAAGTTTTAATCCTGACTTACTTTGTGCCAGTACCGCGCCAGCGTATATTATGTACACCTCCGGCTCGACTGGCACCCCTAAAGGGGTGATCGTGCCTCACCGTGCTGTGGTCCGGCTGGTTATTAATAATAGCTATGTTGAAATTGAACCCAATGACCGAGTTGCCTTTGCGGCTAATCCCGCATTCGATGCCAGCACCTTTGAAGTCTGGGCCCCTTTGCTCAATGGTGGGGCGCTGGTAGTCATTGACCACACGACTTTGTTGACGCCACAGGAGTTTGTACAGGCATTAGACCGTTATCGAATTAATATCTTATGGTTAAGCGTCGGCCTGTTTAACCGGCTGGCGGCGGAGTTGTCTCCAGTTCTGCCACAGATGAAAATCCTCATTGTCGGCGGCGATATCCTTGATCCCCATGTGATTACCCAAGTTTTACGTAACAACCCGCCTCAGCAGTTATTGAATGCCTATGGACCGACCGAAGGCACTACCTTTACCACCACATACCGGATTGAAGCTTTAGCCACAGGAACAACCAATATCCCTATTGGTCGACCCATTGCTAACACGCAGGTTTACTTACTGGATGAGCAAGGCCAACCGGCGCCATTAGGAAGGGTGGGCGAGATTTATGTTGGAGGCGACGGGGTAGCCTGTGGTTATCTCAATCGTCCTGAATTGACCGTTGAACGCTTTTTGGTTGATCCATTTAGTGATGTACCGGATGCGCGGATGTACCGGACCGGCGATTTGGCCCGTTATCTGCCGGATGGCAATCTAGAATTCCTTGGCCGCAACGATCAGCAAGTGAAAATCCGGGGTTTTCGGATTGAACCGGGGGAAATTGAAGCCTGCTTGGTGGAGTATCCGACAGTACGTGAAGCGGTGGTATTGGCGTTAGGCGAAGGGCAGAACAAGCAGTTAGTTGCTTATGTGTTGGCAGAGTCGGATAACGAATTGCCTACTCACTTGCGTGAACATTTAAGTGCGCGGTTGCCTGATTATATGGTGCCGGCGGCCTTTGTGCGTCTGGATGAATTCCCGCTAACTCCCAATGGCAAATTGGATCGCCGGGCATTGCCGACACCGGGTGAAGACGCCTTTGCTCGTCAGGTTTACTCCGCACCGCAAGGGGAGCGGGAAATTGCATTGGCGACTATTTGGCGCGAGTTACTGGGTATTGAACAGATAAGTCGGTATGACAGCTTCTTTGCCTTGGGTGGTCATTCACTGCTCGGCATACGTATGATTGAACAGCTACGCCATTTAGGGCTGACATTGGCTGCCCGTGATCTGTTTCAATCGCCAATATTGGCGGAGTTGGTCCAAACATTGGAGCAACATCAGATTGTGGCAGTGCCGCCGAATGTTATTACCCCGGCGACCACTGCATTGACGCCAGCGATGTTGCCGCTGATTGATTTGACTCAGCCTGAGATTGATCACATCGTCGAGCAGGTACCGGGCGGGGTGGTCAATATTCAAGATATTTATGCGCTGTCACCGTTGCAGGACGGTATCTTATTTCACCATCTGCTGGTGAAAGAGGGTGATCCTTACTTGCTGGCCTATCCAATGATCTTTGCTGACCGTGGTTTGTTAGACCGCTATTTATTTGCGGTGCAACAGGTGGTTGACCGCCATGATATTTTGCGTACCGCGTTTATCTGGCAAGGATTATCCGTTCCGGCGCAGGTGGTTTGGCGTCAGGCCCCGTTGTCAGTGACTGAACTGACGCTAAACCCGGCTGATGGGCCGGTCAGTGACCAACTGGCGCAACGTTTTGATCCGCGGCAACACCGTTTCGATCTAAATCAGGCGCCGTTGTTGCGTTTTGTGATAGCACAGGAAACGGATGGTCGCTGGTACGTACTGCAATTACAGCATCACCTGATTGGCGACCATACTACGCTAGAAGTCATGAACCACGAAGTTCGGGCCTGCCTTGACGGACAGGGCGACAATCTACCGGCGCCGGTACCGTTCCGCAATCTGGTGGCTCAGGCTCGGCAAGGGGTTGACCAGACAGAGCATCACCGATTCTTTACCGACATGTTGGCGGAAGTGGATGAACCGACGTTACCGTTTGGGTTGACTGAGGTTCATCGTGATGGTTCTCAGGTCGTACAGGCGCACCGGATGCTCTCTTCCACGTTGAATGATCGTCTGCGTGCGCAGGCAAGACGTTTGGGGGTCAGTTTGGCAACCCTGTGTCACTTAGCTTGGGCGCAGGTGTTGTCGCGTACCAGTGGACAAGAGAAAGTGGTGTTCGGCACTGTGCTGTTTGGACGTATGGCGGCGGGGGAAGGGGCTGACAGCGGCATGGGGCTGTTTATCAATACCTTACCACTACGGTTGGATATCGATGATACTCCGCTACAGGATAGCGTCAGGGTGGCGCATACCCGATTAGCTGGATTGCTGGATTATGAACATGCTTCATTGGCGCTGGCTCAACGTTGCAGCGGAGTACAGGGAGGCACGCCGCTTTTTAGTGCCCTGTTGAACTACCGGCATAATGAGCAACCGATGATCCCGCATGAAACGATGCCGGGTATCGAATTTCTGGGTGAACAGGAACGGACCAACTACCCATTTGTCCTGTCAGTGGAGGATGGCGGCGCCACATTGGGGCTGACTGCACAGGTGGTACAACCGTTTGATTCAGAACGGGTATGCGGTTATATGCAACAGGCGCTGGAAAGTCTGGTGGATACTCTTGAACTCGCACCGGAAACGGCAGTACGGATGTTAAACGTTTTACCTGCGTCGGAACGCACATTATTACTGGAAACTTGGAACGCGACAGAAACACCTTATCCTGAACAACTCTGTATCCATCAGTTGATTGAACAACAGGTAGAGAAAACGCCAGAAGCCACTGCACTGGTGTCTGAAAATCAGACGCTAAGTTATGAACAACTGAATGCCGGCGCTAACCGGCTTGCCCATCAACTGCTTGCTTTGGGCGTTGTACCAGATCAACCGGTGGCGATTTGCATGGCAAGTTCACCGATGCGGGTGATAGCGGTGTTGGCGGTGCTAAAAGCGGGCGGGGCTTATGTACCGTTGGACCCGGCTTATCCGGGAGAACGATTGTCGCATATCTTGACCGATGTAGCCCCGGCTAGGGGGTTGAAGGTAATGGGATTAAAGACCGTGGGGTTGAAAACAATAGCGCTGGTGGACAGTACCGGGCGGGCCGCATTGGGTGAGCAAGCGCTTGCGGGGCTGACGGTACTAGACCCGAATATCTTACCTGACCAGCCGAACAGCAATCCGCAGGTTCCTGCATTGACCTCCCGCCATCTGGCCTATGTGATTTACACTTCCGGCTCAACCGGGACGCCCAAAGGGGTGATGATTGAACATCGTGGGTTGGTCAATCTTATTCGGGATAAAATCAGCCGATTCGACATTCGCCCTGCTAGCCGGATGTTACAGTTTGCTTCATTTGGCTTTGATGCCGGTGTCTGGGAAATCATGATGGCATTAGGCAGTGGAGCCAGCCTGATTATTCCTGCCGAAATTGTTCGTCAAGACCCGCGTCGTCTCTGGCATTATCTGGAAGAACAATCGGTGACGCATGCCTGTTTGACCCCTGCTTTGTTGCGAGAAGGGGGCGATTTGCCGACGATAACAATAAAACCGACGTTGATATTGGGCGGTGAAGCCCCCGGCCCCGTGCTACTAAGGGCGCTAAGTCATCAAGCAACGCTATTTAATGCTTATGGCCCGACAGAAATTACCGTCTGTGCCGCCAGTTGGCGTTGTCCGCCAAACTATACCGACCTATTGGTTCCCATTGGGCGCCCGACAGCGAATACGCGTATTTATCTGTTGGATAACCACGGCCAGCCAGTCCCATTAGGCGCGGTGGGGGAACTCTATATTGGTGGGGATGGTGTTGCTCGTGGCTATCTCAATCGTCCTGATCTGACTGACGAGCGCTTTCTGGCTGACCCATTTAGTGATGTTGCCGATGCCCGGATGTACCGAACCGGGGATTTGGTGCGCTACTTGCCGGACAGCAATCTGGTGTTTGTTGGCCGTAACGACCAGCAGATTAAAATCCGCGGTTTCCGTATTGAGCCGGGTGAAATTGAAGCCCGATTGGCGGAACATCCTATGGTGCGCGAAGCGCGGGTTGTGGCCTTGGGGGATGGGCAGGATAAGCGTTTAGTCGCCTATATTGTAGCCGAAGCGGATAGCGGATTGGCGGCCAGTTTGCACACCCATTTGAGCGCTATGTTGCCTGATTATATGGTACCGGCGGCCTTTGTACGTTTAGATGCCTTCCCGCTGACCCCAAATGGTAAGCTGGATCGTCAGGCATTACCGGCGCCGGGAGAAAATGCCTTCGCCCGCCAGATTTATGTTGCGCCACAAGGGGAAATGGAAATTGCAGTGGCGGCTATCTGGCGTGAGTTACTAGGCGTTGAACAGATCGGCCGACATGACAATTTCTTTGCCCTAGGCGGACATTCACTACTGGCAGTACGGATGATGAACCGCATAGCTGTTTTCGGTGTCGACCTGCCATTGGCCGCGTTGTTTATGTTTCCGTCACTGTCTGCGTTTACCGAGAAGATCTGCGCACAACGTCATGCGAGCAATGATAAATTGCCTGCAATTAGGCCAATATCTCGTGATAGTGTCTTGCCCTTATCGTTTGGTCAACAGCGTCTGTGGTTTCTGGCGCAATTTGAGGGGGTGAGTGATACCTACCATGTTCCGACAGCCTTGCGTTTATGTGGCCAGCTAAACCTTTCTGCTTGGCAGCAAGCCTTGAATCGCCTGTTTGCTCGCCACGAGGCGCTTCGTTCTGTTTTTATCACAGTTGATGGTCAGCCTCAGGTTGAACTGTTACCGGCGGAATTTGGTCTACCGGTGAAAAAATACGATTTGCGTAAAGCATCTAACGTGAACGAACAATTTAAGCGTTTGTGTGCACAGGAAGCTAAAACGCCGTTTAATCTTGCTCGTGGCACCCTAATTCGTTGTGCACTGATCCAACTGGCCGATGAAGAGCATATATTCTTACTGACTCAGCATCATATTATCTCCGATGCTTGGTCTTTAAAGATACTTGAATCAGAACTGGTGGCTCTTTACGCTGCTAGTCTAAATCAACAGCCTGATCCGTTGCCGCTATTGACCATTCAATATCCTGATTATGCGGCCTGGCAGCGGCAGGTATTTTCTGGTGAAGGAGTACAGGCACAGAGTGATTACTGGCGCCGTACACTGGCAGATGCACCGGTATTGCTTGAATTGCCGATAGACAGACCTCGACCCTTCCAACAATCATTTACCGGTGGCCGGGTAGCGGTGCACATTGATGCTCCGTTGGTACAGGCGCTAAAACATCTGGGACAACAGCACGGCGCCACACTGTTTATGACACTGTTGACCGCTTGGGCTGCATTGCTATCGCGCTTGTCTGGGCAGGATGATGTCGTCATTGGTATACCAAGCGCTAACCGCAATCTGCGGGAAATTGAACCACTGCTTGGCTTCTTTGTTAACACATTGGCGTTGCGTATCGATTTATCCGACATGCCGGATGTGGACACACTACTGCGTCGTGTGCGGCAGACGACACTGGGAGCGCAGGAGCACCAAGATCTGCCTTTCGAGCAGGTGGTGGAAATTGTTCAACCGCCGCGCAGACCGGAGCATACTCCACTGTTCCAGGTAATGTTTGCCTGGCAGGAGAATGAAACAGAGGAATGGCAATTACCGGAATTGGCGGTAACACCATTTGAGCTGGAATATGATATAGCGAAATTCGATCTGCAACTGGAATTAACGGAGAAGTCGGGCGAAATTGTCGGAGAACTGAACTACTCTTCCGCCCTGTTCGACCATGAAACCATCGAAAGGCAGGTGGGTTATTTGCAGGCCATATTGCGGGCAATGGTGAGCCAGCCTCAGCAACCGGTCACGGCTATCGATATTTTGTCATCCGCGGAACGGGAGTTATTGCTGGAGAATTTGAATGCGACCGAAGAACCGTATCCTACTCAGGTATGTGTTCATCAGCTATTTGAACAACAGGCAGAAAAGACCCCGGACGCCATAGCGGTAATCTATGAAAACCAGACGCTCAGCTACGCGGAACTGAATGTCCGCGCCAATCGGTTAGCCCATCAGCTTATCGCTTTAGGCGTAACGCCGGATCAGCGGGTGGCGATTTGTGTGACACGCTCACTTGCGAGAATAATTGGGTTGTTAGCGGTGCTGAAAGCGGGCGGAGCCTATGTGCCGTTAGATCCCGCCTATCCCGGTGAACGCCTGTCTTATATGCTCACTGATGCGACACCGGTTATTTTACTGGCGGATAATGTCGGGCGGGCTGCGCTAAGTGAAGACATTCTGGCGACGCTGACAGTGCTCGATCCGAATACCTTGCCGGAGCAGCCGGATAATAACCCGCAAGTCTCTGGATTGACCCCACAGCATCTGGCTTATGTGATTTACACCTCCGGTTCAACCGGCAGACCAAAAGGCGTGATGATTGAACATCGTAGCGTGGTTAATTTGACACTGACACAAATTACCCAGTTTGATTTTTGCTCTGCCAGCCGAATGTTGCAGTTTGCTTCATTTGGTTTCGATGCCAGTGTCTGGGAAATTATGATGGCGCTAAGCTGTGGGGCCATGCTGGTTATTCCTACCGAAACAGTGCGGCAAGATCCACAGCGTCTCTGGCATTACCTGGAAGAACAGGCGGTGACCCATGCCTGTTTGACGCCGGCTATGTTTCACGATGGCGCCGATTTACCGGCGATAGCGATAAAACCAACATTAATATTTGCAGGAGAAGCGCCAAGTCCCGCGTTATTTCAGGCACTGTGCCGCCGGGCTGATGTGTTTAACGCTTATGGGCCGACGGAAACCACTGTGTGTGCGACCACTTGGGATTGCCCGCCAGATTATACCGGGGGACTCATTCCCATCGGCAGCCCGACCGCCAACAAACGTCTCTATCTGCTGGATGAACACGGCCAGCCGGTCCCATTGGGCACAGTGGGAGAATTGTATATTGGCGGCGTTGGGGTAGCGCGTGGTTATCTCAATCGCCCTGAATTGACCGCTGAACGTTTCCTGAATGATCCGTTTAGTAATGAGACGGATGCCCGAATGTACCGGACCGGAGATTTAGCCCGTTACCTGCCGGATGGCAATCTGGTGTTTATTGGCCGTAATGACCAACAGGTTAAAATCCGTGGTTTCCGCATTGAGCCGGGAGAAATTGAAGCACGACTGATTGAACACCCTGCGGTAAGTGAAGCGCTGGTATTGGCGTTAGGTGACGGACAGGATAAGCGTCTGGTGGCTTATGTGGTGGCGCAAGTGGATGACGAGCTAGCAACCAAACTGCGTAAACATCTGAGTGATATTTTGCCTGACTATATGGTGCCGGCGGCTTTTGTGCGTTTGGATGCCTTTCCGCTGACCCCTAACGGTAAACTGGATCGTCGGTCGCTGCCCGCACCGGGGGAGGACGCTTTTGCCCGCCAGGCTTACCAAGCGCCACAAGGGGAAATTGAGATAGCGTTAGCGGCTATCTGGCGCGAATTACTGAATCTTGAGCAGATCGGTCGGCATGACAGTTTCTTTGCCTTGGGCGGTCACTCGCTGTTGGCTGTCAGGATGATTGAACGTTTACGACGTATTGGTTTAGGGCTATCGGTACAAACGCTATTCCAGCATCCGACATTAAGTGTATTGGCCCAATCCTTGGCGCAGCATCGTGAAATTAGCGTGCCTGATAACCGTATTACAGTGGATACGACGGTGCTGACGCCAGCCATGTTGCCGCTGATTGATCTGACTCAAGCTGAAATTGATCGCATTGTTGAGCAAGTACCGGGTGGAATTGCCAATATTCAGGATATCTATGCTTTGTCACCGTTACAGGATGGCATTTTATTCCACCATTTATTGGCAAATGAGGGCGATCCCTATCTACTGATCACTCAACAGGCTTTTGCCGATCGGCCCTTACTTGACCGTTATCTGGCGGCGGTTCAACAGGTGGTTGACCGCCATGATATCTTACGTACCGCTTTTATTTGGGAAGGATTATCTGCGCCGGCTCAGGTAGTTTGCCGTCAGGCGCCTTTGTCAGTGACGGAATTGACGCTCGACCCGGCGGATGGGCCGATAAGTGACCAACTGACCCAACGTTTTGACCCGCGTCGGCATCGTATTGACCTGAATCAGGCGCCGTTATTACGTTTCGTTGTGGCACAGGGGAGCGATGGCCGTTGGATTGTATTGCAATTGTTGCATCATCTCATTGGCGACCATACCACGTTGGAGGTGATGAACAGCGAAGTACAAGCGTGCCTCTCGGGACGAATGGACAGCTTGCCTGAGCCGGTCCCGTTCCGCCATTTAGTGGCACAGGCTCGGCAGGGAATCAGTCAGGCAGAACATACTCGCTTCTTTACCGACATGCTGGCTGAGGTGGATGAGCCGACGCTGCCGTTTGGGTTGGCGGAAGCACATCATGATGGCTCACAGGTGACGGAATCTCACCGAATGTTGCCGACAGGACTAAACGATCGCTTACGTGGTCAGGCGCGGCGGTTGGGCGTCAGTGTGGCGGCGTTGTGTCATTTGGCTTGGGCGCAGGTATTGTCGCGTACCAGTGGTCAGCAACAAGTGGTGTTCGGTACCGTGTTGTTTGGACGTATGCAGGCGGGTGAAGGATTTGATAGTGGCATGGGGCTATTTATTAACACCTTGCCGTTGCGGTTGGATATCGATCACACCCCGGTGCGGGATAGTGTACGTATAGCGCATCGCCGATTGGCGGGATTGCTGGAACATGAACACGCTTCACTGGCGCTGGCGCAACGTTGCAGTAGCGTAGCCAGTGGAACGCCGCTTTTCAATGCGCTGTTGAACTATCGCCATAATACTCAGCCGGTAACACCGAATGAGATCATGAACGGTGTCGAATTTCTTGGCGCACAGGAGCGGACTAACTATCCGTTTGTCTTGTCGGTAGAAGATGAGGGTTCCGATCTGGGACTGACAGCTCAAGTAGTGCAACCGTTCGATCCAGAACAGATATGCGGCTATATGCAACAGGCATTGGAAAGTTTGGCGGATGCCCTTGAGCAGACGCCCGACATGCCGGTACAGCAGTTAGAAATTCTGCCGGCAACCGAACGCACATTGTTGTTAAAAACCTGGAACGCCACTGAAACAGCCTATCCTGAGCAGTTGTGCATTCATCAACTGTTTGAGCAGCAGGTGGAGAAAACCCCGGATGCCACGGCACTGGTGTGTGAAGAGCGATCCCTCAGTTATGCGGAATTGAATACTGATGCTAACCGATTGGCGAACCAACTTATTGCACTGGGTGTGACGCCGGACCAGCGGGTGGCGATTTGCGTAGCAAGTTCACCGGCGCGGATAGTGGGGTTGTTGGCGGTGTTAAAAGCGGGAGGCGCTTACGTGCCATTGGACCCTGCCTACCCAGGTGAACGTCTGACCCATATTTTGACTGATGCTGAACCGATTATTTTATTGGCCGATAGCGTTGGACGTTCAGCTTTAGGCGAGCAAATGCTTGCGGGACAGACTCTCCTTGATCCTAATGCATTGTTTGATCAACCGGATGACAATCCGCAACTGCCTACATTGACCGCCCGCCATCTGGCGTATGTGATTTATACATCAGGCTCGACCGGCACGCCAAAAGGGGTGATGGTTGAACATCGTGGGTTGGTTAATCTTATCCGGGATAAAATCGCCCGATTCGACATTTGCTCCGCTAGCCGAATGTTGCAATTTGCCTCATTTGGCTTTGATGCCAGTGTTTGGGAAATCATGATGACGCTATGCAGTGGCGCCACACTGGATATTCCTGTTGATACTGTTCGTCAAGATCCCAATCTTCTCTGGCATTATCTGGAAGCGCATGGGGTAACACACGCCTGCCTGACTCCGGCCCTGTTGCGGGATGGGGCCGATTTGCCGACGATAACAATAAAACCCACATTAATATTGGGAGGTGAAGCGCCCAGTGCGGCGTTGCTTAAGGCGCTGGGCGGCAAGGCAACGGTATTCAATGCTTATGGCCCGACAGAAATCACCGTTTGTGCCACGAGCTGGCGTTGCCCATCAAACTATTCAAGTTACTCAAACTGTGGGGATGAACTCATTCCTATTGGGCGCCAGACAGCCAACACTCGTATCTATCTGTTGGATGCTCTCGGCCAGCTGGTGCCGTTGGGAGGCGTAGGTGAACTCTATATTGGTGGCGTCGGTGTAGCGCGTGGCTATCTCAATCGTTCTGAATTGACTGATGAACGTTTCCTTGCAGACCCATTTAGTGAAATTGCTGATGCCCGAATGTATCGAACCGGCGATTTGGTGCGCTATCTGCCGGATGGCAATCTGGTGTTTGTTGGTCGTAATGACCAACAGATTAAGATCCGTGGTTTCCGAATTGAGCCGGGGGAAATCGAAACTCGACTGACAGAGCACCCCGCAGTCCGTGAAGCACTGGTACTGGCCTTGGGTGATGGTCAGGACAAACGGCTGGTGGCTTATGTGGCGGCGGCAGAGGATGACGGGTTGGTTAACTGTCTGCGCGAATATCTGAGCGGATTGTTGCCTGACTACATGGTACCGGCGGCCTTTGTGCGATTGGAGGCTTTTCCGTTGACGCCTAACGGCAAGCTGGATCGCCGGGCGTTACCTGCGCCGGGGGAGGAAGCCTTTGCCCGCCAGATTTACGCCGCGCCACAGGGAGAAACCGAAACCGTACTGGCTGATATCTGGCGTGAATTATTGGGCATAGAGCAGATCAGCCGGTACGACAGCTTCTTTGCCTTGGGCGGCCATTCGTTGCTCGCGGTACGCATGGTTGAGCGTCTGCGTAACTTGGGATTAACGTTGGCGGTACGTGATCTGTTCCAATCGCCGGTATTGGCTGAACTGGCGCAAACATTGAGGTTGAATCAGGCTGAAAGCGTACCGGCTAACGTCATTACACCAGCCGCCACGGTATTAACACCGGCGATGTTACCGCTGATTGAGCTTACTCAAGCTGAAATTGATCACATCATCGAGCAGGTACCGGGCGGGATAGCCAATATTCAGGATATCTATGCGTTATCACCGTTACAGGATGGGATCTTGTTCCACCATTTGCTGGCAGACGAAGGCGATCCTTATCTGTTGGCCGGTCAAATGGCCTTTGCTGATCGGCCGCTATTGGATCGTTATCTGGCGGCGGTTCAGCAGGTGATTAATCGTCATGACATCCTGCGGACTGCCTTTATCTGGCAAGGATTATCCGTGCCGGTACAGGTTGTCTGCCGTCAAGTGCGGTTGTCGGTGACGGAACTGATATTAGATCCGGCTGACGGGTCGATCAGCGAACAATTAGCGCAACGTTTTAACCCACGCCAATATCGTCTTGATTTGGGGCAGGCGCCGCTGTTGCGCTTTGTGGTGGCACAGGAGAGTGATGGCCGCTGGATTGTGTTGCAACTGATGCACCATTTGATTGGCGACCATACCGCGTTGGATGTGATGAGTCACGAAGTTCAGGCATACCTTGACGGGCAGGAAAGCGACTTACCTGCCCCGGCGCCATTCCGCAATCTAGTGGCGCAGTCCCGGTTAGGGATGAGTCAGGCAGAACATACCCGTTTCTTTACTGAAATGTTGGCTGAGGTGGATGAACCGACATTACCGTTTGGCTTGACAGAAGTCCGCCATGATGGTTCGCAGATGACCGAATCGCACCGGATGTTGACCCCCGAGTTAAATGAGCGCTTGCGTGGTCAAGCCCGGCGGTTGAATGTCAGTCTGGCGGCGCTGTGTCACTTGGCTTGGGCACAGGTGTTGTCGCGTACCAGCGGACAGCAGCGAGTGGTATTTGGCACCGTGTTGTTTGGACGCATGGCGGCGGGTGAAGGGGCTGAAAATGGCATGGGACTGTTTATCAATACCTTGCCGCTCCGCTTGGATATGGATGATACCCCGGTGCGAGACAGCGTACAGGTAGCACATCACCGGCTGGCGGGATTATTGGAACACGAATATGCATCACTGGCGCTGGCTCAACGTTGCAGCGGGGTGCAAGGGGGAACGCCGCTGTTTAGTACCTTGTTGAACTATCGACACAACGTGTCGTCGTTGACATCGAATGAAATCATGAGCGGCGTCGAATTTCTTGGTGCGCAAGAGCGGACTAACTATCCGTTTACACTGTCGGTGGAAGATTTTGGTGAGGCATTGGGGCTGACTGCGCAAATCGTCCAGCCGTTTGATGCTGATCGGGTGTGTGGCTATATGCAACAGGCGCTGGAAAGTTTGGTCGACACGCTTGAACATGCCCCGGAAACTCCGGTTCGGCAGTTGGAAGTATTACCGACAGACGAAAGGAAACTGCTGCTGAAAATCGGCAATGGCTTGCAAACGGCACATTCCGCCCCGTTGTGTATTCATCACCTGTTTGAACAACAAGTGGCGAAAAATCCTGATGCGGCGGCGCTGATATACGAAGAGCAAACCCTCAGCTATGCGGCACTGAACGCGCGAGCTAACCGACTGGCTCATCAATTAATTGAACTCGGGGTGGAGCCTGATCAGCGGGTGGCGATTTGTGTCACGCGTTCACCGGCAAGAGTGGTCGCGCTACTGGCGGTATTGAAAGCGGGTGGGGCTTATGTTCCTTTGGACCCATCTTATCCGGGTGATCGGCTGGCTTATATGCTCACGGATGCGGCGCCGTCAGTGGTGCTGGCGGATAATGCGGGCCGCACCGCGCTAGGCGAACAGGCGCTTGCTGGATTAACGGTGCTTGATCCAACGATCCTGTCTGATCAACCGGATAACAACCCGCAAGTTCCTGAACTCACTTCACGGCATCTGGCGTATGTGATTTACACATCCGGTTCCACCGGCACGCCGAAGGGGGTGATGGTGGAACACTGTGGCTTGGTCAATCTGATTGGGGAGAAAATCACCCAATTTGACATTCACGCGGATAGTCGGCTCTTGCAATTTGCCTCATTTGGTTTCGATGCCAGTGTCTGGGAAATCATGATGGCGCTGTGTGGGGGTGCGACGCTGGACATTCCGGTTGATACGGTTCGTCAGGACCCGCTGCGCTTGTGGCGTTATCTGGAAGAACGGCGGGTAACACACGCCTGTTTAACTCCGGCTCTGCTACGGGATGGGGCCTATTTACCGGCGATAACGATAAAACCCACCTTGATACTGGGCGGAGAAGCACCCAGTGCGGCGTTGTTGCAAGCGCTGCGTGGTCGGGCAACGCTGTTTAACGCTTATGGCCCGACAGAAATTACCGTCTGTGCAACCTGTTGGCGTTGCCCGCCAGACTATACGGATGTGCTGATCCCTATCGGTCGCCCGACAGCGAATAGTCGTATTTATCTCTTGGATAATCACGGCCAGCCAGTGCCGTTTGGGGCAGTGGGAGAATTGTACATTGGTGGCGCCGGTGTCGCCCGTGGCTATCTCAACCGGCCTGATTTAACGGCTGAACGCTTTCTGACAGATCCATTCAGTGATGAACCGGATGGCGGCATGTACCGCACCGGGGATTTGGCCCGCTATCTGCCAGATGGCAATCTGGTGTTTGTGGGGCGTAACGATCAGCAGATTAAAATTCGTGGCTTCCGTATTGAACCGGGTGAAATCGAAGCGCGGTTGACGGAGTATCCTGCGGTGCGCGAAGCGATAGTATTAGCACTAGGTGACGGTCAGGATAAACGTCTGGTGGCTTATGTGGCGGCGCCAGAGGATAACGGGCTGGCTAGCCAATTGCATCGTCATTTAAGAACTTTATTGCCTGACTATATGGTACCGGCGGCGTTTGTGCGTCTGGACGCCTTTCCGTTGACTCCGAACGGCAAGTTGGATCACCGGGCATTGCCAGCGCCTGATCAGAATGCGTTTGCCCGTCAGATCTATGAGGTGCCGCAAGGAGAAACGGAGATCGCCTTGGCGGCCATCTGGCGTGAATTACTGGGGGTTGAGCGGATTGGTCGGCATGACAATTTCTTTACCCTCGGTGGACACTCGCTGCTCGCCATGCGGATGGTCAATCTGGCCGCAGAACGGGGATTAATTTGCTCGCTAAATAATCTGTTCCAATTCCCGGTGTTGGCGGAACTGGTGGCGGAGATCACCTCAGATCCGCTGTCTCAGTGGCAAATCAGCGCCATACCGGTACGACCGGATGGCACCGAGCCGCCGCTCTTCTTCGTACCGAGCGGCATGGATGATTACTCATATGTTTTCGGGCTGGCGCAGCATATTCAGGCGGATTACCCGATTTATGCGCTACCTTGGCCGTCCATCAATGAGGAACCGGTATCCACCATTGAAGCGCTGGCGACCAGAATGATCACCTTTATAAAGGCGGTGCGACCAGAAGGCCCATACCGGATATACGGCTACTCTTCTGGCGGCATACTGGCTTATGCCATTGCTCAGCAACTGTTGCATGCCGGAGAGACAGTGAATTTCTTAGGGCTAATTGATACGCCTGCTCCTCATTGTTTCAAAACACGAGTCGATCAACCTAAACTCCAGTTCCTTGCTGAATTGGCAAGGCAGTCAGTGGATGAGCATCCTCAAGAGATTGAAGCATTGCATCAGAAAATGGATGAACTAAATTTAGTGCAATTTATTGCGGCCGCGCAGGAGCTGGAATTATACCCATCAAATCTGCACCCTGACTTAATTGCCAAACGTTGGGTACAGATGGGAAATTATGTCCAAATGGTCAAGGATTATCAGCCGAAAGCTCTGGCGATAACGCTGCATCAATTCTATGCGATGGAATCTTATCCGCAGATCCCGTTTGTTACCGAGGTTGCGCTACAGTCCGTAACGATGGAGCCGTCGTTAGGTTGGGAACAGATAGTTCCTGACTCTTCGCTACAATTAACCTCGGTTCCGGGGGATCATTTTAGTCTGATGGAAGATAGTGAAAATAAAACTGTTTTGGCTAAGACCTTAAGCATGGCGTTAGCAATGAATTGTGAAGCGGAGGCGCTGTAATGCCGGTGATATTGAGTGATGAAAAGTTGTAATTAGTAAATAACTTGTCCGGTTAAAGGTTTTCATAATAGCCGGACAATATTGCTGAATATAGGCACTGAATATTAATCACTTCGGTGCCTTATTTTTTTATGAAATCCTACACCTGACGCTAGCGGAGAAATCCTATTTTTCAGCATTGCCGACGCGTGTAAACAATTCTTACACCATTAAATGTCTTAATCACTCTTGCCTCTTCAATGTCGAATATAATGGGAATTATTTGCTGTCATTTGCATATTTATAATCTTATTAGCTTGGAAATAATGGTTCATGTTTCTATCCTTATAAAGTAGAGGATGCTCTGTGAAAGTGTGGGTAATATCAGTTCTTATTAATCCATCGTGCTAGACTATTCTGGTCTGCGTGACCGAATTTATTCTCATTCGCATTAACTTAAGCTGATGATCATGCTTTTTTTACTTGTTCAACTAAATATTTTACCTGTTTTGCCGTGGGGGTGAAGATTCTCTCGGTTTCTGTGTTTTTATTTAAATAATTGAAAATTAAATATAATTTAATATTTTAATCATTTGTTTGACCTATATAAATAATATAACTGACCTGGCGATTAATATTATTAAAATAAGTTCAATTTTTATGAAAATTAATTCAATTTCGTTTAGATTTCGTTGATATATTGTTTTTTTAATCCCTTGATTAAGATGTTTTATATCTGTCGGTGATGAAGCAAAAAATGCTTTACGATAAAAAATGACTTGATTTTATATAAATCTGTTTACAAAATCCCCTTACCCAGAAAATGGCCTGCCTGATAAATTCATTTATCTATTGAGGCGGAGGTTGTCGGTTTTCTCTTATTTTCCGCTTGGTTAGTTCCTGCTTTGAAATATCTGAATCCGGTTTTGTTTCTGAAATGCGTTGTGGCATGAACATCATGCCACTTATTCTATTTTATTGTTGAGGAGTCACTTATGACACATAGTTTTCAAAACGAGATCCCTAAATCGCGTATTAATATCAAATTGGATTTGCATACAGGAGGCGCGCAGAAAAAAGTTGAGTTGCCGCTGAAATTATTGGTAATGGGAGATTACAGCAACGGGCAGGAACAGCGCCCTCTCGCGGAAAGAAAAAAGGTGGCTATCAACAAAAATAACTTTGATAGCGTACTGGCTGAATTTAGCCCCTCGGTTAATTTGACGGTTGAAAATACGCTGGCTGGAGATGGCAGCGAGGAGAATATCGCTCTTACTTTTCGGCAAATAAAAGACTTCGAGCCTGAACAAATCGCTCGCCAAATCCCGCAACTGCGGGCCTTGCTTTCGATGCGCCATCTATTGCGCGATTTGAGATCTAACCTGCTTGACAACGCCACCTTTCGCCGGGAGCTGGAACATATCCTCCAGGATCAAGCACTAAGCGATGAACTACGGGCTGAACTGGCTGCGCTGGCGCCAAAAACTATTTGATTATTAGGTATTTAAATCAGGAGATAGGATTAATGACTATACAAGAACAAACCACTGCGGCGGCAGTAACGACAACTCACGCCGAAGGCAGTGTTTATCAATCGTTATTTAAAAAAATCAATTTACAGCCGGTAGAGCAGTTAAGCGATATTGAATGCTTTCAGAGCAGTGATGCGCTGGCTGATGTGACAGCGGACGAGCGAGTCACGGCGGCAGTTAGCGTTTTTCTTTCTGTGCTGAAAGCCTCGGCGCAAAAGGTTAAACGGCTGGATAAAGCATTATTGGATAACCATATCCGCGAGTTGGACGAACAAATCAGCCGTCAATTGGATGTGGTCATGCATCACCCTGAGTTCCAACAGGTGGAATCTGCCTGGCGTGGCCTGAAATTCTTGGTTGATCGTACTGATTTTCGTCAGAACGTCAGAATTGAAGTGCTGGATGTCGCCAAAGAGGATTTACGGCAAGATTTTGACGATGCGCCGGAAATTGTTCAAAGCGGTTTCTATCATCACGCTTACATTCAAGAATACGATACGCCGGGCGGCGAACCTATCGGATCGGTAATTGCCAATTATGAATTTGATGCCGGCACGCAGGATATTGCCCTGTTGCGTAATATTGCCAAAGTCTCAGCGGCGGCGCATATGCCATTCATTGCGGCTATCGGCCCGGCCTTTTTTGGCAAACAAACGATGAATGAAGTGGCCGCGATTAAAGATATCGGTAACTACTTTGACCGCGCCGAATACATCAAGTGGCAAGCCTTCCGCGAAAGTGATGACGCTCGCTATATCGGCCTGACTTTCCCCCGGGTGCTAGGGCGTTTGCCCTATGGCCCGGACACCGTACCGGTGCGGACTTTTAACTATGTTGAAGAGGTTTCCGGTCCGGATCACAATAAATATTTATGGACCAACGCCGCCTTTGCTTTTGCCGCAAACATGGTCAAGAGCTTTGTCAGTAATGGCTGGTGCGTCCAGATCCGTGGTCCAAATGCGGGGGGAGCGGTGACGGATTTGCCGATCCATCTCTACGATCTGGGAACCGGTAATCAGGTCAAAATTCCATCCGAAGTGATGATTCCAGAAACCCGCGAGTTTGAATTCGCGAATCTGGGCTTTATTCCGCTTTCATACTACAAAAACCGGGATTACGCCTGCTTCTTTTCCGCCAACTCGGCGCAAAAACCGGAGTTGTATGACACCGATGAAGCGACGGCTAACAGCCGTATCAATGCGCGTCTGCCCTATATTTTCCTGCTGTCGCGCATTTCCCATTATTTGAAACTGATCCAGCGAGAAAACATCGGCACCACCAAAGATCGACGCCTGCTCGAAATTGAGCTGAACAACTGGATCAACAGTTTGGTGACTGAAATGACCGATCCTTCCGATGATTTGCAGTCTTCTCATCCGCTGCGTGAAGCGCGCGTCATTGTTGAAGATATTGACGACAACCCAGGTTTCTTCCGGGTCAAGTTGTATGCGGTGCCGCATTTTCAGGTAGAGGGACTCGACGTCAATCTCTCTTTGGTTTCTCAGATGCCGAAGACTAAAGGTTAACCATAGGGGGAACATCATGAAAATTGATCGTCCGCTATGGATGACAGGAACCATCTTGTCTCCCCAACAGTTTCAGCAGCAGGCTCGTTGGGAGGCATATGCCAATGAGTCTATTGCTCGTCTGGGACTGGCGCATCCTTGGGGCGTGCTGACCGCGGTGTTTGATCAAGACACCTTAGCGTTGGGGCAATTGAAAGCGGATCACCTGTGTGTGCGTTTTGCCGATGGATCGCTGATTGACACCGATCGGGCGGATCGTTTACCGCCGGTGCTGGAATTGGCTGCCGTTTTGCCGACAGACGCGCAGCAGGTCACGGTCTTGCTGGCATTGGCGCATACCTATGCCAATGGCGGTAACTGCCTTAAACCGGATGAACGCGCTGATCGTCCGGTGCGTTATCAGCAAGAGTGGGTGCCGGTACAGGATGAATTCAGTGATCGCGTTGAATCTATGGCGGTTGCCCGTTATGCGATATCCCTGCGTTTTGACAGCATGGACAACGGTCAGTATCTCACCTGCCCGGTGGCGCGTCTGTTGCGTGACGCTCAAGGGAAATGGACCCTTGATGAGCAATTTGTGCCGCCATTACTGAGTCTTAACGCGCATGCCGATTCGATAACTCGGCTCGATCGATTGTTGACGCAGTTACACGCTAAACAGGCTCGATTGATGACAATGCGCCGAGAGAGTAACGAACGGATGGCGGATTTCGCGGTGGCGGATGTGTCGTTGTTCTGGCTGCTTAACGCGCTTAACAGTTATGAACCGATATTGAGTGATTTTAAGGCTCACCCAAATGTGCATCCAGAACTGTTCTACCGTGAAGCGGTAAGGCTGGCGGGCAGTCTGTTGACCTTTTCACTGGACCATAACGCCGGGGTGATCCCGCGTTATCAGCACGATAATTTGACGGCGGTACTCCCGCCGCTATTTGACTTGCTGAGTCAATTGCTGGAGATCAGCTTGCCGTCGCGGATGGTGACGATTGAGTTGAAGAAACCATCAGAACAGCAGTGGATAGCCACTCTTCACGATGCTCGCTTATGTGAAGCGGCGGATTTTTATCTCTCTGTCCGCTCTTCCATACCGGCGCACCAGTTATACACCCGATTCCCGCTGTTATGTAAAGCCGGGGCGCCGGACGAGGTTGACCGGATGATTAGCCGGGCATTAACCGGCATCCCCTTAGTCGCGCTTAGCCATGTCCCGGCCGCGGTCCCGCTGCGGCTGGAGAACCAGTATTTTGCTCTTGATCTCACCCATCCGGCGGGCAAAGCGATGCTGGCGGCAGGGAGTTGTGCCTTCTACGTGCCCGGGGTACTGGGCGATATTCAGCTTGAACTGTTTGCGGTATTGAGAACATGAATAAATCACCTTTATTAACTAAAACATCGCCACCGGATATCGATGCTTTGTTACAGAACAGCTACTTATTGGTGGCACAGCTTTGTCAGAGCGCACCGGTGGAACAGGCGGATGTGGTGTGGCAGCACTGCACCAGCGAGATAGAACAGACACGGCAAGCGCTGCGTGACGCTAATGTCAGTGAATCCGCGATTAATCATATCAGCTACGCCCACTGCGCCTTGCTGGATGAAACCGTGCTGGAACGGGCGCCGGAACAGGGGCATGCCGCCTGGCGGGCAACATCATTACAGGAGCATTTCTTTAATACCGCCGAGGCCGGTGACCAGTTGTATGAACGGATGCGCACGGTACTGCATGAACCGGCCCCCGATCGGACAGTATTGACCTGTTTTCACCGCGTATTGCTGTTGGGATTTCAGGGAAAGTGTCAGGAGGATACCGCACTGATACGTGAACAACTGGTAGACCGCTTACGTCAACAGGTTGTCCCTTTCGGCACGGCTCAACAATCACCGGCGTTAACCAATGCGTCATCGTCCCGTTGCTGGCTGCGTTCCACAGCCAGCCAATTGGTCGTGATGGTCTCCGTGGTGATCATCGTATTGTCCGGTGTCCGGTGGGGGATAGGTCACTATCTGGCAACGCTATTTCCGGGGTTGGCGAGATGAGTGTCATGTTGCAGCGGGTGTTATGGGGATGGGGAGCCGGGCTGGCATTGCTGCTCTGTCTGGTCTGGTTGCCCTTATCGCCTGTGAGCCGGTGGGTAGGGATAGTCATTATCCTGTTCTGCACGCTGGCGGGACTGTTTTATAGCGAGCGTTCTCGACAGCGGGAGCGCCGTAACAGCCTGTCAGCGGTGCTGCCGCCTGAAAGTGATCGCCTCCCGGTAGTGTTGGTATATAGCGACATCCAGGACAGCCTGTTTGGTGATGAACTGCTGCGTCAAACGCCACAAGGTTACTGGTTGTGCTTACCGTCAGGGACTTCTCTGTCTGACGGGGTAGCAAGCTTGCTGGCTGCCCGGCCCTCTTGGGGCGGCCAGTTAAGTGTGATGGCGGTGATAAACCCGCAGCAATACCGTGACGCCGCCGTGTTAGCGGGTTGGGTGCGAGAACTACGTTGGCAGCTATCCCTAGTGCGTCGACAACACGCTATCTCGCTGCCTTTACTGCTAGCGGGCTACTTAGCCGGACCATCCCGACAACCTGATGATTCACCGTGGTTTGAGTGGCAATCAGGACGGACCACCGTAACGGCCTGGCGCGAAGGCGCCTCTTTTCAACCACTCGCGGATTGGTTGGAACAGGGCACATTGGCGCAACAGATGGCGCGTTTTCCGCGTGGGGTTGAGTTGACTGGCTGGGCTGATTGGATGAAGGCGCATGTACTGCCCGTCTGCCTGACCCCGAAAGATGGTTTATCACCTTGTCCGCCGCTGGCAATGGTCTTGAAGTTTGTACCGGCGTTACCGCATTGGTTAACCGGCCATGTCTGGCAACAGTGGTTACAAACCAAAACAGCGCTGAACCGGGCGGGCGATCCGGTAGTCACATCGGGCGCCGGTGATGCTGCCGCGACATTGCCATTCCCGGACAGCGTATTACGCCTGCTGCCTACGGCTACGGCACAAGCACCCGTTCGACGGGCGATAGGTATCGCACTGGGGCTGTTTCTGCTGGCGGGCATCACTGCTCTAGGTTGCTCGGCTTGGCATAACTGGCAGTTATTACGTCAGGTGGAGAGTGACCTGCTGCATTACCAGTCCATTGCCATGACGGATGATAGCCGCAAGGCACAGGCGGCGGCAGTACTGAGTCGTGACGCTGATCGGCTTGAGAAGTATCACCGGGATGGCGTGCCGTGGCGTCTGGGATTGGGGCTATATCAAGGGGCGCGATTACGCCCGCCATTACAGGCGGCCATTGCCGATTATCAAGCTAAACCGAGGGAGAAAACGCCGGTAACGCCGGTGGAACCACAGACCATCAGCCTTAACAGCCTGGCGTTGTTTGATGTGGGACAGGCGAAACTGAAAGCGGATTCAACCAAAGTGTTAATCAACGCGCTAATAAACATCCGAGCCAAACCGGGCTGGATGATCCTCATCACCGGCTATACGGATGCCACCGGTGATGCCACGAAAAATCAGGCGCTGTCACTGGCACGCGCCGAAGCAGTTCGCGATTGGCTATTACAAACCAGCGACCTATCGCCGGCTTGCTTCACTGTACAAGGCAAGGGAGCAACGAGTCCGATCGCGACTAACGCAACCACTGCGGGGCGAGCAGCCAACCGCAGGGTTGAAATCCGTCTGATACCGCATGCGGCCGCCTGTGCGCGACCGCAGAAAGTACCGGACACATCAACAACGTCGCCGCTACAGGCGACATCACTTAAGTAACAATTAGGAGTAATCATTATGGCGATTCCCGCTTATTTATGGCTGAAAGATGACGGCGGCGCTGACATCAAGGGCTCTGTCGATGTACAGGGCCGGGAGGGCAGCATTGAGATTGTGGCGTTGGAACATATGTTGCACATTCCGACGGACAACAACACCGGCAAACTGACGGGTACCCGTGTGCATGCTCCGCTGGTATTCACCAAAGAGGTGGATGCATCAAGTCCCTATTTGTATAAAGCGGTCACCACCGGCCAGACCCTGAAATCCGCTGAAATCAAGTGGTACAGCATTGATGACGCAGGTCAGGAGAAAGAGTACTTCATCACCCAACTGGACAACGTGAAGGTGGTGAAAGTGGCGCCGCTGATGCATGACATCAAAGACCCTGCCAAAGAGAAGCACAACCATCTGGAACGCATAGAGCTTCGTTACGAAAAAATCACCTGGACCTACAAAGACGGCAACATCATTCACGCTGATGCGTGGAATGAGCGCACGACGGCGTAGCAAGTGCGGCAGACGGTTTAATCCGTCTGCTGTTTTTTCATTTTTTGTCTAATCGCGGGGGGCGGGAGGCCCCGCGATAAAAAACTTAAAACCAGATAAATCATAACCTTATGGGCCTCGGTATACGGCTATGGGCGGTAGCGTACCCAAACGACTGAGGAATAATCGGAAGAAAATATGACAAATTCAACACCGATGATCATCTTTGATCACAGCCGCTACAGACTAAAAGTGTGGGGCAATAAAGTCCCGCTGGATGTACTGGCCTTTAGCGGGCAGGAAGCCTTAAGCCAGCCGTTTCGCTATGCCATTGAATTCACCAGTGCGGAGAAAGGGATTGAACCGGCACAGATGCTGATGCGGCAGGCTGCATTTACCCTGACTTCGCCTGAGATCAATCCGGGTATCCGGGGCTGGCCGATCGAACCGCCGGCGCCATTGCGCTCGGTTTACGGGGTGATAAGCGGTTTTAAACTGCTCTCCACCTCGCGGGACGAAAGCCGTTACGAAGTGACGCTAGAGCCGCGACTGGCGTTGCTGGCGAGAAGCCATCAATACGCCATCTACCAAAAACTGTCGGTGCCGGAGATTGTGGAAAAAATCCTGCGGGATCGTCACGGATTTCGCGGGCAGGACTTCCTGTTCAGTCTGGCGTACAACTACCCGAGGCGGGAACAGGTGATGCAGTATGGCGAAGATGACCTGCGTTTTATCCAGCGCCTGCTGGCGGAAGTGGGGATCTGGTACAAAGTGACCGCCGATGACCGGTTAAATATCGATGTGGTGGAGTTTTACGACGACCAGCGTGACTACCAGTTCAACGTCTACCTGCCTGCCCGCAATCCATCGGGTATGCACGGCGAGGAGGACGCCGTGGTCTGGGACATGGAAACCGCGTATCAGGTGGTGGAGGGAAAAGTCGCGACCCGCAATTATGACTACCACGATGCCCGGCCGTATCCCGGCCTGAACACCGAGGCGGATGTGGCACGGGGCTACCGCACCACCTATGGTGAAGCATACCATTACCGTGATGACTACCGGATACCCGGCGACCGTTACGCCTATCAACCGGAGACGGAAAGTGGAGTGTTTTATGCCCGCCTGCATCACGAGCGTTACCTGAATCAACGCATTCGCCTGCGGGGAATGACCACCTCCGCCACGCTGGTGCCGGGGCAGGAACTGAAAGTGAAAGGAGACGCCCCGGAAGCGTTTCGCAAAGGGGCGATCATCACCCAGATCACCAACAGCGCTCGCCGGGACAGCAGTTTTGAAATGGCGTTCACCGCCATTCCCTATTCCGAAACCGTCTGCTTTCGCCCGGAGAGGGTGCCGAAACCGGTGATGGCGGGCACGATACCCGCGCGGGTGAGCAGCACGAAAGTGAATGATACCTACGGCGACATCGACAAAGACGGCTTATATCGGGTGGCGTTTAACTTTGACCGGGAGAAATGGCCGCAAGGGGAAGAAAGCCTGTGGGTGCGTCTGGCGCGTCCGTACGCGGGGGAAACCTATGGCTTTCACTGGCCGTTGCTGGAAGGCACCGAAGTGGCGATCGCCTTTGAAGGGGGCGACCCGGATCGGCCCTACATCGCCTATGCCCTGCATGACTCGGAGCACCCGGATCACGTCAATCTCTACAACTACAAACGCAACGTTCTGCGCACCCCGGCGAATAACAAACTGCGGATGGATGACGAACGCGGCAGAGAGCACATCAAACTGAGTACCGAATACGGCGGTAAAAGCCAGTTGAATCTCGGCCATCTCGTCGATAGCCAGCGCCCACACCCGGATAAACGGGGTGAAGGCTTTGAGCTACGCACCGACGACTGGGGCGCGATTCGGGCCGGTAAGGGGTTGTTTATCAGCGCGGATAAACAGGCCCGTGCGGGTGGCGAGGTGCTGGAGATGGCACCGGCGATCAGTCTGATCAAAGGCGCGGTGAATCAGGTGCGGGAGTGGGGAACGGTGACAAAAACTCACCTGAATCATCAGCCGGATACTGAAAGCCTGAAAACCTATTTACAGCATGTGGATCAACTGAAAATGGCGGCCATGCTGCTCAGTGCGCCGGAAGGTGTGGGGATTGTCAGTCCGCAGACCGTGATGGTGCAAAGTGGTCAGGCGCTCTATGCCCAAAGTGCGGGTGAAGTACATATCGCCAGTGCCAACCGGATTGGGATGAATGCGACACAGGCTATCTCCCTGCTAGCACAAAACGAGGGGATGCGTCTGGTGTCAGGGAAAGGGCCGCTCACCATTGAATCACATGGCGATAGTTTAGGTATCACCTCATTAAACGATGTCACCGTCAATTCAACGCAGGGCCATGTCCAGATTACGGCGAAAAATGGCCTGACATTGGCGTGTGGCGGCGCATATATCCGCCTCTCTCCGGCAGGAGAAATTGAAATTCACGGGCCGGGCCTGTTAAGCCTGAAAGGGCAGCACAAAATGACGTCACCGGCGAAACAGGACTTTCCTTTGCCTGACCTGCCTGAATCGGTGTGTAAAACGTGTTTGGAAAAAGCGCAGAAATTGGCGCAAGGGTTTTCTTTGAGGAGTTAACCAATGAATGACCATCAAATAGCTGACTGGATTGCATCACTTGCATCGTCTGTAACGGAAATCGGAATAAGTTGTATCGATATGATTGTGGATCAATCAGGGGGGCAGTTCCCCCTGATCCCGGCATTAAAAAGCTTTTCATCTGAGATGGATTGGTGCTCGCTATTTCAGGGATTGCCGGAGGAAGTTGTGACAGATAAAGCACCGATCTTAATTCGGATTGATTTAACACACGCTGTTCAACGGCAATGGATGAGTGAAATCATGATGCGCTTAGGTAGAAAACCTGTGTTGCTGGTTTTATGTTCTTCATGGTCGTTTGATCGCTTGTCCCAACATTTAATTCAGTGCGTGGATGCCGCCTATGCCGGAAAAGGGGGGATCTTACGTTTTTATGATCCACGTATTTTTCCCGTGCTGTTTTCCCATGTATTGGACAAGGAGCAGCAACAGCAATTTTTCAGGCCCGTGCTGTTCTGGAGTTGGCTTGATCGTGATGGGGCTCCGCATGTTATCTGGAGTGAAGGCCATGCAGAGCCGGTTGATGAAACCGTTCAGAAAATCGATCTCACAGATGAACAGTTAGAACATCTTTCGTGCGTTTCTGATGCTCACATACTGATGCTGAAACTGAGTAATCAGGACGAATATTCAGCATTTTCCCGTGAACAACTGTTCGACAGTTGTTATGCCCTAATGGTAGAGGCATCTGGTAAAGACATTTTACTGGATGGCGACAGAGAGTCATTCGTACTTAAACACCTCAAATCCCGATTATTGTCATTAAAGAGTGTAGAAGATGAAAAAACAACAATTGAGGCTGGCAGTTTTATGCCTGCTATTGGTCGCCTGTAGCCAGTTTCCGGCACAGGCGGGAGTAATTATCGCCATTAATCATACCAAATGGGCGATTAACCGGTTCAGTGTGGATGATCAACCGGGTATCGACAGTATCGGCCCGTATCAGGGCGGTGGTGGCGGTTGTTGCTATCGGGCCCCGGAGAAATGGCGTCCGGGGATGACGGTTAAGGTGGATTGGGAGACCGGTGTCGCTTTTTCCGACGATTTTCCCGGCTATGAAAATGATGAGAAGTATTTGGCGTGGAGGGACAAGATTAATGCCCAGAAGCGCCAGCATAGCCAGGTAGTGCCTGTACCTGATTATACCGGGCAGCGCACCTGCGGCATTACAGTGCACTTCTTACCTTGCGATCAGGTCAAAGTTACCACCTCGTGTAACACCTACGGTAGTCCGAACTACCCAATTAAAGAACCCTTGCAAATGAAGGAGCCAAAAGTATGTCCGAAATAAAGCATATAGGCACCTCAAGTCCAGATTGTCACTAATGTGAAGGAGTAGAAGATGAAAAAACAACAATTGAGATTAGCGGCTTTATCCCTGCTACTGGTCGCCTGTAGCCAATTTCCGGCGCAGGCCGGAACCATTGAAGCGATTAACCATACCAAATGGGCGATTAACCGGTTCAGTGTGGATGGTGAGCCGGGTATCGATATTATCGGCCCGTATCAGGGCGGTGGCGGTGGTTGCTGCTATCGAGTTCCAGATAAGTGGCGGCCCGGGATGACGGTTAAGGTGGATTGGGAGACCGGTGTTGGGGATATGGGGGGATTTCCCGGTTTTGCAGATAGAAAAAAATATTTGTCATGGAGAGAGAAAATTAATGCCCAGAAGCGCCAGCATAGCCAGGTAGTGCCTGTACCTGATTATACCGGTCAACGTACCTGCGGTATTACGGTGCACTTCTTACCCTGTGATCAGGTAAAAGTCACTACCTCGTGTAACACCTACGGTAGTCCTAACTACCCAATTAAAGAACCCTTGCAAATGAAGGAGCCAAAAGTATGTCCGAAATAAAGCATCATGATCTGGTCTGGTTGCCAGCCCCTTTTCCGGCTCAGGGGCGGTTACCTGCCAAAAGTTATCTGTTGGTGGAAAACTGTCAGCAACAGGACAGTCAGGAAAAAGCTTATTATCAGGAACTTTGTCTGGCCGCCAATCGCCGGGTGATCCGTCCCTGTTGTAATACGTTGCATGTCAGCCTGTTTTTTGACGGCACCGGCAATAATTTATATAACGACCTTTATCAGGCTGTTCCTAACCATCCGACCAATGTTGTCCGCCTTTTTCAGGCGACCGTTGGGACGGGTTATGCCGGCGGGGCATCAGGTAAGCCGTTACTGGATGATATTGATAGCACCGGAAGAAAGTATTTTAAATATTATATTCCCGGCGTGGGAACCCCTTTCCCGGAAATTAATGAGCTGGATTACAGTAAATTGGGGCTGGCGACAGCTAGCGGAGGTGAGGACCGGATCAATTGGGCATTACTGCGGTTGATTGATGTATTAAAGCGCGTATTGGTAAACGACAAAGTTGATGATGTTGCTTGTCAAAAATCCCTGAAAGCGATGGCAACCACATGGAATATGCTGGAGTTAGGCGGCAGTAATAACCGCTATGAGGAGTTTTATAAGCAGTTTGCGAGCTTAAAACGTGAACTGAAGATAGCCCGCAGTCAGCCGGGGCGGGGTAAGTGTAAGTTGTTGGGCATGAAATTGTATGTATATGGTTTTTCTCGGGGGGCTGCGGAGGCACGGACTTTTGTTAACTGGCTGACCGAACTGTTTCCACCGTCGAGAGATGCGGGCCAGAAACCGGCTCAATGTCTGCAACATAAACACGATACAGACCCGGATAGCAATTTACCCATCAGCGTAGAATTTCTCGGATTGTTTGACACGGTGGCGTCGGTCGGGGTGCCCCATATGATCCCCGTTGTTGAAGGTCATATGGCCTGGGCAGACGGCACGCAGGAACTGCCCTCAGAGGAGACTTATAGTGGTCTGGTGAAACGTTGTGTGCACCTGGTCTCGACCCATGAACAGCGGTTGTGTTTCCCGATGGATTCCATTCGCCGTTCGGATGGCACTTACCCGACAGGCAGTACCGAGGTGATTTATCCCGGTGTGCATTCTGATTTGGGCGGTGGTTATCCACCCGGAGAACAGGGTAAGGCGATAGGAGAAACGGATGGACTCCTTTTGTCACAAATTGCTTTGCATGAAATGTATGCGGCAGCGTTTGAGATTGGAGCTCCATTGAAAGTCCCTAAAGATATTTTGCCACAAGAGTTATCTCAATATAGCTGGCGTTCTATGCCATCAGATGTCGGTGATGAATTTGATATTGACACACAATTAGTCAACCGCTTCAACGCCTGGCGTCAAGTCACCTTGGGTTTGGAGATGCCCAAACAACCCCTGTCAGATGAAGACGCGGCTCGTTTTGAACCGGTGCGGGCCTCTGTGGCATTGGAACAGGCGATGCAAAACCAGATGAACTGGCTGACGGCCTGGCGTATCAATCGCTACGCCAACGGCATGCTGCTCGGTGCGCCGTTTTTTCATGAGGCGCCTAATCGTGATGCGAAAAAGGCGCATTATGAACAGAGTGAACAGGCGCAAAAAGCGGCGCAACAGCAGGTGGAGGCTAAACGGAAAGCGCAGTGGAATGAATTTTTTCGCGATGGAGGAAAGACGCCGCCGTTGTTAATGCAGGGAGTGCCGGATTTCGACCCGGAAACCGCCCAGAACCAGTTGCGGGAAGCGGCAGCGGAATTTCGCAGCGACTACCACGGTGACAGGCGGGAACAACGCAGTGGGTGGCAGTTTGCCATCGATACCGTGCCACGTCACGTAATTTACATGTTGGATGATCATGATGACCTCCTGGAGTATCTGCAAATGAAAGCGGCGGGAGAGCGGTTGGTCAAACAGCTTTTTCGGCCTGTTCCGGCGGCAAAACCCGGTCAACAGGAATCGCCCGAGTCATTGTTGATCGCCTTATATGACAATCAGGTTCACGATTCCCGTGCCTGGTTTATGTACTCGACATTCGGTTCACGTGAACCGCTGGGAGGCTATTTCCGCTACCGAATAATTTACTTCGGTACAATTTGCAGCAGACCGCTGTCACTCCTGTCGGTGGCTGGCACTGTGGCGGGATTCGTGTCGCCAGCGCTAGGCGGTATACTGTCTTCCTTGAAACAGAAAAAAGTCGCCAACACGGTGGTGGAGGTTGTCGACAAAGTGTCCGAGAGCCTCGCCACTGAGCGGGAAGTGACCGTGCAGTATTTAACTTCCGGCGATCTGATCACCCTGTTGGCAGGACCGGAGTATAGAAAAGCGTTCACCCATAATGTGGGCGAAATGACCCGTCAGCAGAGGGAATTTCTCAAAGAGCGGCGGTTGCAAATGACCAAAGATAATCTCAAAGCGCGTTGGGCGGGAAAAACGTTGGAACCGACCCCATTCAAGGAGCCTGAGAAATGAAAAACGTAATTCGTCAATGGTGTTGATACGGCGTGAGATTGAATAAGAAAATACCTTACTCATTTTATTCACTATCGTAGCAATTTATACCCTGTAGCAGTGATATTTCCCTGCCTTTTATTATCTCGTTTT
>NZ_PUWT01000034.1:0-90452 GCF_002968995.1 Photorhabdus hindustanensis | reverse complement strand
TATTCATAAAAGTCGGAAGGTAAAGGAGTGGCTGGCACGACATCCCAAATTTACCCTGTTGTTTTTACCCGTCTATTCACCGTGGCTAAATAAAATAGAACGGTTATGGCAATCGCTCCATGAGACAATAACGCGAAATCACCGTTGTCAATTTATGTGGCAGTTGCTTAATTATGTTGATGCCTTTTTGGCATCGTTTTCATCACAGCAAAAACCAGGAAGACAAAAAATGAGTGTAGCACTATTATGAAATCTTATTTAGTATGCAGGTTGATTATGACCTGTCTGAGCGTGTTGAATCTGTAATGTTTCTGCTTACATCAGAAGTGCGTTGGTAGTCAATATAAAGAGGAGATTTTCTTGAGAGCCAATTCATTAATCAACAGCTTAAAAGGTTAAATTGAAGATGAATTGGCTTAATTGAGAAAAGAGGTTATATAAATAATGGCGATTAACATTGAAGCATTAATTAATAGTTTAGGTAGAACTTATCAGGAAATCTATAGTGAAGGATTAATTCCTTATAAGAATAAGCCGAGTAGTTTTCCAGGTGATCCTGATATTCATATTGATATGGTGAAAGAGGGGATTTTCTTATCATTTGAACGGAGTAGTAAGATACTAAATGAAATTACATTAAGGCTACTTAGAGAAGATAAAACTTCTTTTATATTTCCAAGTGAATTACCATCACCATTAAAACCTTCTATGGATAGAAGGTGGATTGAAAAAAATTTAGGGGCTCCGATTAAATCAATACCACCAAGGGAAATTTTAAAGAGGCAATTTGGTTGGATAGATTTATATCGTTTTACAGACAAAATCAGTATGAGAATTTCTTATGATTTACGTGAGCAAGTCAAATCAGTGACATTCCTACCTACTTCAGAAGTGTGTTGGTAGTCAATATAAAGAGGAGATTTTTCTTAAGAGTCAATGCATTAATTAATAGTTTAAAAAATTAAACTGAAAGTGAATTTGAATTGACTCAATCAAAAATGGAATAAGCAATTAAATTTTGGGCAGAAAAAAAAGCACCCTCCCCTCAAACTATGCTCGCCATTTTTCATCCGCAAATTGTATTTTAGTAAGTCCATCAATACCTTCTAGAAAATAACTAAAACGCTCGCTTTTACCAATATCCAAACGCAAGCAATGCAAACAGTTCAATCATATATTCTCCCTTAAGTGGGATTTGAGCTTTTTATAGAGTGCGTCGGGCGCCAGATCAGCATCATTCGGCCAGCACACTGCGCCACACTCATCAACACGCGCTTGGGCAAAGAATTTCTGCTCTTTCAGTGGCTCGAACATGGGTCCGAACAACCGATCTGCGATGCACACTTCTCCATAGGTGCCATCATCGAACGTCACCGCCAAGGTGTATTCTGGCTTTATTTCCACTTTCGTTACTCTGCGCATGATAATCACTCCAGCGGTTCAATCTTGTTGAGAGGCTGATGCTGTTCAGCCAGTTGCCAGTCATTCAGCAGATCCTGCCTGTGCTCAACCGCCCATTCGATGACCATAGCCTTTGCTCGTTTGGGCAATGAGCCTTCCATGACCTCCAAAGTTTCAATTGAGATAATAGCCTCATATTCACCGTAGCACTGAGACTGACACTACTCAACTATTAAATACGGGATATAAATATCGAGAAAGGGAATCCTTTAGTTGGTTCATCAATCTCCAAATACGGATACCCAATATTTCTCAGATAGAACATTCACGACACTGTAGTGGGCAAGGATTAATGTTAAATGTGTTAGGGCGACAGATAACTTATTATCACAAAGAGAACAAAATCACTGAATATTTCCTGCTTAGAAATGGATATGTTAGTAACAGCTTAACCAGAGCTCAGGTTATTTAAGCTAATTTCCATTTCGAAACTCATTACTACCACTCATTGAAATTATTTTCCAATTTAAATATTAGATTAAAATAATTTCAATAGTCATTTCCATCTTTATCATTACAAAAAACATTATCTCTAATATATTCCTCCATTTTATTTTCAGTAAATTTCATATTTCATAGGCTAGTACCTGATCCCCTTCATGAGATGCTCATATATATTAATTGAAAAAATCTTATATCATCCTTTTATCACTCAAATTACTTATCCTGATCTATAATTATCTTCATGAATATAATCTTAGATACTTTATCTCTGGCAGAATATCATGGCATTCACGCAACTCACCAAGCACTAGCACATGTTTAATTCAATTTATCCCAAGTTAAACCTTTAATTCTTCTGGGGTTCCTTCCCTATATGGCACCAGCGTCGTCCTATCTTGCGAATCAACCGCACAATGATTATTACCGACAACAAGCATAACCAAATCGCTAGTTGCTTTAATCGCGTGATCTATTTGTCCATTCACAAAATAACAAACTCCAGGCTCTATTTCATGCTTTTCACCCGCATAAATAACATAACCCGTTCCTGATAGTACAAATAAGATATGATGCCCTAAGTGAGTATGATTCTGCATCCCTTCATCTTTGCTGAAACGAATTAGATCAGCACCAAAGCCATCAAACGAAACTAATCCCTCGCCCGTTCCCATGCTGTTTACCATTTTATGACTTCTAGCCATTGTATCGACAACGAGATGTTCACCGTTCCAGTGACAAAATCTATTTTTAATAAATTCCATATTACTTTCCTTTTATCTCTATAAATAAGATTTTATTTTAAAGTAACTATCATCTCTCTTTATTAATTGAAATAACACTATCTCTCTATCAAATAAATAATATTTCCCAGTAAAATTTCAATCATCACAAAATTATATCGATAAAGAAACTAACTGGTTACTAACAATATATCAAACAGAAATATGTAATTCCATAGTAGTATTTTACAAATATTCACTTTGTGATAACAATCACTGAAAAACGATTATTTTAAATATCTTTGTAGAAGATAACTTAAGTTTAAAATAATACCAACCAAAAGTTAGGTTAATTACATTATTAAGCCAGGACAATAATGAAACTAATTAAATTAACCTTAACCCTCACTAAAAATAACTATTTTAAAGATGTATAAACGCAATTTCTTTATTTTAGTACAGCAACTAAAATATTCATTATAAAAATACCCTTTAACTGCTTGAGCATCGTTTTAATTAAATTAAATACTAATTTCTTAGCCAAATCCGCCGAGGCTCCTCTTTCAATGCAAATCGGAACATAAGACAAACAAAACAAACCCCACAACCTCTTTCGAGATTGTGGGGTTTCCACTATGTTCTCTGGTTTTTCTGTTCCGCTTCACTGCCTACTGTTTTGCAACCACAGTTTCATTGTGCGGTAACCAGTAATGCCGATGTTCAAAAGCATATTTGGGCAACCGAATACGCAACGGTTTCTGCCCGGAAGGCCAACAGGTACGCCAATCTACATCCTGACCTTGTAACCATAAGAATCGAGAGTCGTCCTCTGCCATATGAAGCCATTGATCTTCTTTAGTTGACGTAGACGAAGCAAAATCCCGTAGCTGCCTCAGCAGATCCTGGCGTGATGTGGCAACAAACAGCGCCCGATGGGGTAACGCTGCCCTGCCAAACTGTAATGTCCAGCTAACCGCTGGCAGCTCAATGTTTTCATCGTTCTCAATAAAATCCCCTAGCATAGCCACCATTTTTTGTAACGATGCCTGGCTATTAGCCGAGATGGGATAATAATACCCCTCCAAATTGGCTTTAATCTGTTGCGGCGCTTGCGTTGGCGCCTCCTCCAGAATGACGTGGGAATTGCTGCCACCCAATCCGAAAGAGCTGAGTCCAGCGAAACGCTTTTGCCCTGCCCCTACCCGCCAAGGATTTTCCTCTGTCGCCAGTTGTAAGCGCGAATCCACACTATCAATTTCAGGGTTCAAGCGCTGAAACGCGGCGCAAGGCACAATGGATTTATGCTGCAACATTAATAGAACTTTAACGATACCCGCTAACCCCGCAGCACCTTCTAAATGCCCAATGTTGGCTTTTACTGAGCCGATATAACAAGGTTGTAGCGTTTCTCTTGATTCATCGCGATTAAAGATCTCATTAAGCGCATTGAACTCTATGGGATCACCCAATGAGGTTCCTGTTCCATGTGCTTCAAGGTAACTGATTTGCTCCGCAGAGACGCCAGCCTGTTGCAAGCAATCCTTGACCAACGCAATTTGCTGTTCAGGATTAGGTGACGTCAGTGAATTAGCACGCCCGCCATGATTGACCGCCGATGCCCGAACGTATCCATAAATAGGATCTCGATCCTCTAATGCCTGTTTTTGCGTTTTCAAGAACAGACACACGGCCCCTTCACCACGAACAAAACCATTAGCATCTGCGTCAAAAACCCTGCAACAGCCATCTTTAGATAACATTCCCGCCCGGTAATAAGCAGCCATGTTGAATGTGTTGCTCAATAGGTTAACACTGCCAACTATCGCCTGTTGGCACTCCCCAGAACGCAATGAATTCACCGCTAGTGTCAGTGCTGTCAATCCACTTGAACACGCAGTATCAATTTGTAAACTCGGACCAATAAAGTTGTAATAAAATGACAATCTGTTAGCCAGCAGGCAATTCAGTGTCCCTGGCGTTGCATAAGCATTTGCCATCGCCATATCAGCCGCAACCAGTTCACGATAATCATTACTGCACGAGCCAATAAAAACACCCGTCTTTGATCCTGAATAGCCAAGCGGATTAGCACCACTATCTTCGATCGCTTGCCAGGTCAGCTCCAACAGCATTCTCTGTTGCGGGTCCATCATGGCCGCGACTCGTGGGGAAATGCCAAAGAATGGCGCATCAAAACCATCAATACTCTCAAGCAACCCGGCTTTTAAGGCTTTTTTCGGCAATGGAATGACGTAAGGTTTTCCCGATGCAAACCGCTGCTCTGGAATCTCTTTTATTACACTGTGTCCGGCTCTTAAGATCTCCCACATTTGTTCCGGTGAATCTTCCGCCCCAGGAAGTCGGAAAGCCATGCCCACAATAGCAACAGGCATCTGTTTCGTATCACCCACACTACTTACTGAGGGAGTAATGGAACTTAAATGTTCCAACAAGGCAGATTTAGCTATCCGTTGTTCATCCGGGCTAAGCGAATGATATATGTGGTGCAGATTATCCATGCTTTCCTCCTTCTATGAGGCGCTGTAACCTTAATGCTGCTTCGCCGTCAAGACCACGCATCGCATTAATAAAGTCATCCAAGGAATGTTTATTCTCAGTCAATTCAATTTTGGCCGTGTCAAGATATTCAATCAATCGATGCGGTGAGCTATAACGCCAGAACAGCGTTGGCGATAATTTTCGACGAAAATGTACTGACATCCGCTCTGCAAGTTTGACTGCCTTGAGCGAATCAATACCTAAATCAGCCCAAGTGCGCTGCATCATTGATTCAGTAAAATCTTCATCCCAATTCAGGAAATCCGCCAGCAACGTACGTAACTGCCCGGCAATCGATTTAACCGGTTTAACTTCTATCTGATGCGCAACCGATCGTGATCCAGACAGAGTACGAACCTGAGCAATAATCTCAGTCAGAAACTCAGACGCCTCGACCCCATTAAGCAGATAGTGATTAAATGCCAGAACGAGGTTCATCTCTTTGTTGTGAGGAGCGCCAATGAACAATGTTGACTGGGACGGCGGCACAATAACCGGTACGGCAAAGGTAGCGCCATCGTTGCCGGTATATGAGACCATCATAGGAACATCAACATCGACAGGCAGTTTTTCCGCATCTGGATCAAGTACGCTATTTAGATGCTGTCTGAACTCAAAAAAGTCCATTGTCTGTGTTTTCGGTACCTTTAATGAACTCAAATCGCCTTTTTCATCCAGAAAAGCAATACCCAGGTTGATATCCGTATAAGTGTGATAGCGCTCTTGATCAAGCGGTCTTGAACGCAACATTGGGAATTTTTTCAATGCCTGAGAAATCGCATAAGTGATGACCTGAAATGGCGTTATCCACTCTTGCTGCCCGGAAGTCTCCGTTAAATGATGAATGGCGTTATCAACAAGTTCAATCGATAAGGGTTTAGCTGCCCAGCACGGCTGTACGGCAGCACTATTCAGCCGTATTGCACGATTAAGACGCTGCTGATCTCTTGACAGAAAACCGACATTGCTATCTTCTGCATCGCTCTTTTCTGATGGCCTGGTTTCTTCTGATATCTTAGTTTCGCGGCGCTGTTGAAGGTAATCATCTATATGGCTTGGCAATAATGTGCCATATTTTTCCGCCAGTTGATTAAGAATGTGCGGCTCAATTTGGTGTTCTTGTGCGTATTGACGGGTTTTTGGCGGAATACGCGCAGGAGGAGCAGATACCTCAGGAGCAACCTCTACTTGCTCTACTTTTTCTACTCTCTCCACTTTCTCCGGCGGAGGCGTTAACTCTTCACTGACCGGGGAAGGCTCTGCCGCCTCACCGACGGCTCTGATGACTGCAATAGGCGCTCCAACAGGAATAATATCATTTTCCGCAGCCAACCATTTTTCCAAGATCCCTTCAACATCAGACTCAATGGTAAAGGCAGCCTTATCCGTCTCCATTTCATAAACAGGCTCATCACGCTTGACATGATCTCCCACCTGCTTAAGTAACTGGATGATGACGACTTCCGTGGTTCCTTCTCCCATCGGGGGAATAAACAACTGTGCCATAAGTTCTCCTTAGCTCATTACCGCATAGACGGAAGCTAAAATGTCATCCGTGCCGGGTAAAACAGCTTTCTCTAAACAAGGATTAAAAGGAATATGAATATCTTCACGCGTCACCAGGCGCGGAGGGGCCAGTAAAGAGAAGAAATTGTCATTCTCATCCAAAAGATCAGCAATAATAGATGCCCCAACACTGGCCGTCCGGGTATCCTCTTGCACAACGATAAGCCGCCCGGTTTTGCGCAAAGATTCCGCAATCCGTTGTTTATCCCAAGGTACCAGACTACGCAATTCAATCACTTCAATGTCAATATTGTCTTTTTCCGCTTGAAGAGCCGCCATCGTCGCCAGCTGAATAGTATTTCCCCAAGCAACCAATGTAATATCCTTTCCTGCCCTGACGATATTTGCCTGCCCAAGCGACACAGGCGTCACCAACCGACGCTCATGGCGCTCTCTCATAAGGTGTTTAGGAATCAAGATCAGACTCGGCATGTCCAGACTTAACGCGGTACGGAACAATGCGACGGTATCAGCCGGTGTCGTTGGCACCATAACATTAATACCGGGAATATGCGCCAGGATACCGTCCGAGCTTTGGCTGTGCCATATACCGCCTCCTGGGAGATAAGCGCCATAAGGCGCATATATCACCACCGGACAGCGCCATTTTCCTACCGTTCTCCAACTTAAAGTGCCAAGTTGCGACTGTAACTGATTGAGACCTAACCCAACAAAGTCAATAAATTGCAGTTCGACAATCGGACGCCAACCACAGGCGGATAACCCAACAGATGAGCCAATAATCGTGGCTTCTGAAAGGGGAGCATTCATAACGCGATCAGGATAGCGAGTGGATAAGCCACGGGTGAAACCAAAAACACCCCCTTTAGGGTCTTCAATATCCTCACCAAATATCAGCACTTTCGGATTCTGGCTCAACGCCTCGTCCAAGACCTGATTCACCGCTTTAAACTGCGTCTCTTCGGCTTCCATCTCAGCATATACAACAGGAGCGCTTTCACGATTACACAAATAGGTACTGACACTTGCCGGATCAGGCTCTTCCTCGTGATAAACACGCTCAAATATTTCCGCGACATCAGCTTTAATGCGCTCTTTTTGTTCAGCCAACGCTTGCTCAGTAATCGCCCCCTTTTCTTTTAAATAGGCGACATAATTTTCAATAGGGTCCTGTAGTGTTTCCAGTTCATCTTGGGTACGGTACAGTTTGTGAGAATCTGAATTGGAATGAGAATCCAACCGATCCATACGACAAACCAATATGCAAGGCGTTCGCTCAAAGCGCGCCTTATTGAATACCTCTTGTGCGACAGGAAACAAAGTTTCCGGCTTGCGGGCATCAACACGGCGAATCCAACACTCGTTAAATATTCCCAATCGATACGGAGCCATCTTCTCCGTCGAGGTACTAATACCCAATTTATTATCGGAAACCACAAAAACGACTGGCAAACGCCTTTCAACCGCAAAGCTGACCGCTTCATAAAATTCTCCCTGCCGGGTCGCTGCATCGCCGACACCACACACGACAAGCCCATTTTTATTGTCCAACGCGCTTGCCCAAGCAGCGCCTGCCGCAGGAATACATTGGGTTCCCGTCAGGCTGACTACCGAGAAGATATTATGCTCTTTGGAACAAAAATGATTCGACATGGTGCGGCCGGCTGAGTGAGAAGTGCCCTTTCCCATCAGCTCCCTTGTCATTTCAGTAATAGACATACCACGCGCTAATACTAATGCCCGATCACGATAGTAAGGAACCAGCACATCATTCTTTTCCATAAGCTGCGGCAGTACTGCCAGCCCTTCATGTCCAGCAGCCGATACATGGAACCAAGCTCGGCCTTGTCGTGTGACTATCGCACTACGATTATCAAATTCCCGTGACAGCAGCATGTCATAAAGTAACTTTTGTTCATCCAGACAGTTATCCATTGAAGGGCTGTGTTCCTTAAGAGGTACTTCATTGATCTGTACGTCTATCACTCTCTTTTTCCTCACAAATAGTTAACGTGGTAGTTGTCGTTATTGCGCTTAATGCTTGATAAAAAAGCGAACACGGGGTAGTCCCGTTCATGATTACTTGAGAGACTATAGATCCCGATAAAAGAAGCGAACGTAGGGTTATTGCCTACACGAATTGCAAAAGATAGAGGTATACGGTCACAATTTTTAATTACGTTTATACCCGTCATCTTTCAAGTTGCCTCTTTGTTGGCTGCATTCACTCACCCCGGTCACATAGTTTGCTATGCTCCCGGGGATTCGCTCCCTTGCAGTCGCGATGCATCTTGAAATCCATAGGGTATATACACCTAACATGGGGGGAAAAATTATCTCCATAACCATAAATGGTTCCGGCTGTCATGGTATTCCCTAAATTTTTAGCATTGTCCTGAACATAATGTGACACCATTTAAAAAACTCCAACCGATGAACAACAGCCATTCGTTAAGAGCAGGGCCAACAAACATCGGCATTTCCATGATTACAATACAGTTAATACAATACAACTAATACAATTAAAAAACAGGCTCTTACCAGTTCTTTAAAACCCTGTCTTTAAATCCTGCAATGATAAGACATAGGAATAATTCATTACTTTGCTAAATTATTTTAGTGATCAGATTTTTTCGACAAGCTCTTCATTAGGTATTTTTATGTTTAACCAAGACATAGCCTCAATAATAACACGTATTATATCAATCGAACTTGAGACTTTATGTTCACATTAGAATTCATTATGTTTTGTGATGAATATCAATAATGACCTCCTCATATCAAACAATAGATAAAGCTGAATTGACGAAATCATCCAGCATCAATCCTGATATTTTATTAAAATTTAGCTTATTATCTCCTATGTTTTATCATAAAAAAAATTGTAGTAATGCGGGAATGATCACAAAAAGGGCACCAAAAAATTTAACTATATGATTATTATGAATTTATCATCCCAAACAGCGCTGATATTATAATGCAATTAGTAGGATATCAACATATAAAAATATATTTCATAACCCTTTGAATATATTATCAATCATTCAAATAATAAATTAAAAAAATGATAATAAATAAATATCATTTTCACACTTTGTAAAATGATTAATTCATGCGATTATTTCCACTTCAAAAACTCTTTCTCATTTTTAAATAACAACGGCTTTGATAGTCCTCTTGTTTAACATAGATAAACAACTCCACCACTTTCACCATGCCAATCATTCCTGTCGATCCTGCAAACTCAAACCAGAACACCCAGTGGTGAACATTCATCCCACCGTTACTTATCTTTCTACCGAATTTGCGTATTCGATCACAATAGCTTTATCTGGTTAGTAGACTTGATTGCGATCTGCTAACCAACTCAATTATCTTCTAATCTAGAAAACCAGCTTGATAATTTAACTACGATATAATAACCAACATCCCAAAAGAACAGAATATCATGAAAAATCTTCGCTATTTGATTGTCACACCAGGATTGATGTTTGCAATTTCTGCCCTTGCTTCACCTGCTAACAGCATAGAAGCACGTCTTGATGCACTCGAGCAGCGACTACAACAAGCTGAACAACGAGCCGCCCAAGCGGAAGCACGAGCTACAATCGCGGAGCAACGCGCACAGCGACTGGAACAACACGCTATCGAGACCAAACAACAGGCTACTCAAGTAGCACAAAGTACCACTTCGCTGGAAAATAAAGCTTCATCAACCAGCAACTTGAAACTGAATGATTTTGGCGATCTAAAATTGTACGGCGATGTGGAATTCAACCTCGACGGCGCCAGCCGAACTGGTCAGCTTACTTCACTTAAAACCAGCGATAATAAAGACTGGAAACCTGGCGACAAAGAGCGTTGGAATATTAATGGCCGCATTTTGGTCGGGCTGGACGGCTACCGCCGCGATCAAAACAACAACTTTGCCGGCTTTCGAGTGCAACCGTTGGCAGACATGACCGGCAAAATGAATCTCGATGACGCCGCTTTCTTCTTCGGCAATGAGAAAAACTGGCAGGTAAAAATCGGGCGTTTCGAAGCCTACGATATGTTCCCGCTCAACCAAGACACTTTTATTCAGTATTCTGGTAACACCGCCAACGATTTGTATGCCGATGGTTTCGGCTATATCTACATGATGAAGGAAGGACGTGGCCGCAGTAGCAGCGGCGGCAACTTGATGTTGAGCAAATATGTCGGCAATTGGTATTTCGAACTCAATACTTTACTTGAAGATGGCACTTCGCTATTTCGAGATAGCACTTACCACGGCAATACATTGGAAAATAAAAAAAAATGTCGCCTATTTGCGCCCGGTAGCAGCCTGGAAAAAAGATCAATTTAGTGCAGCCGTAGCAATGGAAAGTAATATCGTCAATAACGCCTATGGCTACCAGAATAACCAAGGGCAATGGGTCGATCAATCCAGACGCAATGGTTACGGCCTGACACTCAGTTGGAACGGTCTGGAAACTAATCCTGATGATGGCATTGTCGCTAACCTGAATACCGCCTATCTGGATGCCTCAGATGAACACAATTTCACGACCGGAATTAATGTGATGTGGCATCGTTTCGAACTGGGTTATATCTATGCCCACAACAATATTGAAACGTTCAATACCGACAATATGACCGTGCGTATTAATCATCCATTCAGCGAACCGGGTAAATACGATATAAATACCATCCATATGTCATATCAGATTCCTAGTATTATGAATATGAAGAACTTTAATCTCTATCTTGGCGCCTATGTCTCCATGCTGGAGGCGAATGATAACAACAAAATTGCCAACAGTAATAATGACCGACGCTACGGCGCACGCGCCAGATTTAAATATTTCTTCTAAGTTAATGATTATCAAGAGCCAAGTTGTTAGTTTTATCTTTCCGAGTACCATAAACATCTTGCGAAACTGGAGAAATAATCATGGCTACTTACAGAGAACTGTTGGCTAAAGAAAGTCCTGAAATGCAGGCACGAGTCGCGGAACGGGTTGAAGAAGCCAGTATCCAGATCGCCCTTAGCCAACTGCGTGATGAGCTAAAAATTTCACAAACAGAATTAGCCGCTGTTATGGGTGTCAAACAGCCTTCCGTTGCTCGGATGGAACAAGCTGACAATGATCCAAGGCTATCAACACTTAAGCGCTATGTGAAAGCATTGGGCGGTGAATTAAGCCTTGAGGTGACTCTTCCAACAGGTAAGCGCATAGCTTTCCACCTTTAAGGAAGAAAGCTCGCTTTGCGGACTTTCTTCAGTTTATTGACAAAGTGCTGGTCTTTTATCCAGCACTTTAGTTTAATTAATCTCGGTTTCGTTTCAAAATAGCGATATCACAATCCCGTAAATTCGAGCTCGGTTTTTTAGGTTGGAATGTATAAGCAATTAGTCCAGCGACGATTTCCAATAAAAAACCCAGAGAGATAATGCTTTTGCCTTCATATTACTACGGACATGAGTGATTAATGTTATTCCTTCTACTCTCAGCTCATCGCACAAGGCTTGGGAAAAATCCTTATTTCCTGAAGTCAACTGAACCGCCAAAAGTTCACCACAATCAAAAGACACATCAATAATATATTACATTCTTCACCTTGATTATATATTTTAGCATTATATTTAATCTAAAAAAATAAAAGCAAATAACATAGAAACATATTTCCTATTAATTAACTTATTGAAAAAATTAATAATTATAATATAAATATATTTAAAACATATTATCTGTAATTAAACATACAAATTTCAGCATTATTACTCAAATTTTCATTATAATTACTCATACGTCTTAAAGCCCTATTTTGATCCATGCTGAGTACCAATATTAAGACTAAAACTCGTAAAACCGATAAATGGAAGATAAAATTTAACGAGTACAGTGCCGTTCCTACAAGGATAATCAGACAAAGCTCGTATTAATAAAAGATTAGCACGAGAAATCAAATCCACGTTTCCTTCCGAAGATAGCAAGAAGCGATTGATATTTGAAAAATTGGCAATCTATTTATATTCAAACAATATAAATGGCAGAATTTTATTGCTAACAAGCCTTTACTAGCTAAACTGGCACTGGATAGTCCATTAATTTCTTGAGTTGATGATATACTAGATTTAAAATCAATTAAATTTAATATTCTAACACCTCTTTATATGTAAAATTTATTTGCCAAATAAAAAATAAAAACCCAAGTTGACATTGTATACTTTGCGATCTATTTTCTAATTAAATTTTAGTGAAAATATTTTTATTGTTGGGCTGTTTATGTGATTGGCAGAAGCTACAGTGAAGGCGTTTTACCCACGAAAAAATGGTTAAAATAATGATGTTTAATAATGGGTTATAATTTGCGAGTCATGAAATGATCGGTGAAGAATTTAGATAAAAAAATTGACTTTACTAATCCTTATGCGCTGCTAGCTAGGGATGATAAAGGAAAGATGAATGTCAAAGTATTGTCGGAGGATGCTATTGTTTCACCCGGCAAGAAAGACAATACTATTGAGGTCATTAATTCACTCAAAAAACAGTTATTATAATTAGTAGGTTTGTCTAATGGCCTATTTATTTAAAATTATCTCTCTCATTTATCTAGTAATATTCTTTACTATCTGATTTGTCAGAAATTGATTAATTGATTTTGTAGATCGAAAAAAAGCATGGCAATGTTGTTGCACTGAACTATGCGGAACTTCGATATTCTTATTTATAGGTGTTTTTTCAAATCATAAAATATAACTAAATAATTTTTTGATGTAACTGGTTCTTCCTAAGATATCGTAATTAATTCAATACGATGTCATTTTAGTTCACCCTAATAAAGAGATATTACAATGGGCTGGAATATATTTACTAATGCACCAGATAGTTACCATCTTACCGCCGCACATATCCGCAATAGCTTGCACCAACAAGGTTTTGCTACTTTCAATGCTGCCGATCTTGACCTTTCTGACAGTGAAAAAATCGATCTTATCTCTCTCTGTGAATTATCGAAATCACTGCCGTTAGATCGATTTGGTGAAGGCGGTCGTCACCGCAGTTATTGCGAAGGAGTGTGGAGCTGGGAAACAGAATCTATTGATTGGAAAACAGGTTATCCGCAGCCCGATGGCAGCGTAGAGATTAATTATCATCAGGGAAGTGAATATCAGCCTGAATTTGGCGGTGTAGTACGCAAATTTCTGCGCATGTCTGACGAGATACTTAATAAAGGACTACTTAATAAACTCATTTGGCACGATCTGAGTCTAACCGGCATGGCAGAGCATTATTCCCGTTTGCTATGTGGTGTACATCTGATCCGAATGCAGGCGCTACCGGGTAAACCGGCAAAAATTACACCTAACTGTTTCCACCGTGATGGTCAACCGTTCACCGCTGTACATTTGATTGAACGTTGCAATGTCGAAGGCGGTGCAACACATATCGCGCCCCCTTATTATGCTAATTGCCAGCTTGAAGCAGTACCTGCTCACGAAATAACTCGCTTTCTCCTTAATGATCCCCTTGATAGCTACATCATCGATGATGCGGCGATTTGTCACTACATCAATCCCGTAATTTGCGATGAAAACGCCAGTGTTGGAGTCCGTACTATCATTCTGATTGATTTCACCCCACTCGAACAGAGTGACAGGTGTCCCCAGTAGCGCTTTTGCTATGAAAGTGGCTGGCAATCAAGGGTGATAGTTTTTACGGCAATCACTAAGTTGCAAGAATCTTTTTATCTTAGGAAAAATTTTGTGAGTAATTATTCAAACACCTTATCAAATGTTCCATTCTTATTACCAACACCCGCTCAACGCAGGCTATGGCTTATTAGCCAAGGAAATATGGACTCAGCATTATATAACGTGCCATTTTCGCTACGTTTACGTGGTACGTTAGATAGGGAAGCGCTTGAACAAACTATTATTTTTATGATTGAGCGTCATCCGGTATTGCGTTCACAATTTCATGTTCTCAATGGTGAATTGCAGATAGCATTAAATCCGCAGTGGGCCGAATTACGTATCAGTGATCTCAGCGATTATTCCCTGGAAGAGCGCGAAACCAAAATACAGTCAATCTGTGATAGCGAAGCCAAATATTGTTTTAATCTCAGCAGTGATTTGCCTTTTCGTTGTTTATTGCTTCGTCGGCAAGAGAACGATCATCAGTTGATATTTACTCTTCACCATATTGTATTTGATGATTGGTCCACTCACGTTTTTCTTAATGATTTTAGCCATGCCTATAACCGGTATAAAGCAGGCCAACAGCCTAAGTTAGCGACAATTACCTACCCGCATGTCAATGACTCTGTAACAGATATTCATATGAATAGCGCTCGTCGGCAACGCTTACGCAGCTATTGGGGAAAACAACTCGCGGAATTGCCTGAACTACATAAATTACCTACAGATCGGCCACGGCTATTAGAACAACGGGGACGTGGCGCGGTATATCAGAAGTCACTTCCTTTATCTCTCGTTGGACGTATTTCTAAAATCTGCCAACGTTATGGATTGACGCCTTATATGGTGGCGATTTCCGCTTTTGCAGTATTACTGAATCGTTATTCACACGATGAAGACATCGTTATTGGTAGTCCATTTGCGAATCGTCACAATATTGATGAACATGTCCGTCTTGGCTTTTTTATCAATTTATTACCGTTGCGTTTTCGTTTTAACGAAGGGATAAGTTTCAGTGATCTTTTGGTTCAAGCGCGCGATACATTGCTTGATGCCTATGAAAATGCTGATTTGCCATTTGATGAGATTGTCGATGTGGTACAGCCCCTGCGTTCTCTGAGCCATCCCCCTGTTTTTCAGATTATGTTTGATTATTTGAAAAGTCCGGGACAAGCATTACAACTAGATGGGTTAGCAACAGAAGTACAATTTATCCATTCTAGCACCGCTAAATATGATTTAACGTTATCGATAGAAGAATCCCCAAATTCACTACTTTGTCTGGTTGAATTTGACACCGATTTGTTTGATAACCTCACCATTACTCGCATGGTGAATCACTATGAGAAATTGTTAGATTCCTTGTTAAGTGAACCTGAGCGTTCTGTCGCCAGATGTAGCATGTTGCCGCCAGAAGAGCTGGCGACATTGGCTCGCTTCTCCCGGCCGGCAGAACCTCTACCTGTATTGGAATTTATTTCAGTGGCTGAACGCATTAAGTCACAGGTGCGTAATAATCCAGATGCACCAGCTATTGTTTGGCATGATCAACGTTTCACCTATGCTCAACTGGACGAATACGCGCAATGCCTGCTCGCGAAGATGCGCCAGTGTGGAGTTGAACCGGGTAGCCGGGTTGCAATATTTATGAGCTACCGACCAGAAATTGTCATCTCTTTTTACGCTATTCTCTCTGCCGGTGCGGTTTATGTGCCGTTATCCCCCTCTGATCCTCGCTTCGCCGATAAGATAAATGATGCACAACCGGTATTGATCCTCTCCAGTGAACAGGATGCTGTTGGTTTGCTTGATTTTCGTGCCATCGTGCTGGAAGTTGACGGGCTGTTTCGTCAACCAGCGCCGCCGGATGTACAGCCAATCTGGCCAGTTCAGGAGAGTGATTCCGCCTATGTTATCTACACTTCTGGTTCAACCGGTAATCCAAAAGGGGTGGAGGTAAGCCACGGGAGTCTGCATGCATCGTACCATGCCTGGCGCCACGACTATCGTTTCACCCAACCCGGTGAGCCGGTATCGCTACAACTTGCCGCACCGATTTTCGATCTCAGTATAGGGGATTTCAGTCGCACTCTGGGCTGCGGTGGATGCTTGGTGATGTGTCCGCGTGAGTGGTTGCTAGATGCCCCTGAAATGCACCGCTTGATGATGAGCGAAGGCGTGACCTTCGGTGATTTTCCTCCTGTGGTACTGCGTCAATTAATTCAATTCTGTCAGGATAATGGGAAACGTCTGGATGGATTATCAACACTGGTGTGTGGAGCTGATGTCTGGTTCGGTCATGAGCTGCATGCAGCACAAGCGCTGTGCCGCCCGGATACGCGTATTCTAGGTTCTTACGGTGTGACGGAAGCAACCATTGATAGCACTGTTTTTGATCCGGAAACACATCCATTGGAAACCGGGCGAGTCATTCCATTAGGCAGGCCGCTGGCTAGCTGTGAGCTGTTCATTGTTGATAAACACCTGCAACAAGTGCCGATTGGCGTTAGTGGTGAATTGTTGATTGCTGGCGTCACCGTAGCGAAAGGATATCTCAATAATCCTCAACTCACGGCAGAGAAATTTATTACCGGCAAATTCGATTGCCAGGGCCGTTTTGTGGTAGATGCTAGTGGTACGCGTTTTTATCGCACCTCAGATGTTTGCTGTTTCCTGGCTGACGGCACTATTGATTTCATGGGACGCAGTGATCATCAGGTTAAAATTCGCGGTTTTCGCGTCGAATTAGGCGAGGTGGAGAGCGCATTATTGGAACACGCAGATGTGCGCCAGTGTGCGGTTGTCGCCAGTAATGACAGTACAAATAATAAAATGTTGGTCGCCTATGTTGTGTCATCGGCTGATACTGACACGTTACGTGGTTATTTGTCCCTACGGCTACCCGGCCATATGATGCCGCGTGCCTTCGTGTTTCTCGATAAATTACCAACCACCCCCAACGGGAAGGTTGATCGTAAGCGCTTGCAGGTTCCAGATTTTTCGCTGCCAGAAAATCAGGAATCTATGACAGAACCGGCCAACGCCCGCGAAGAACAATTGCTGGCATTATGGAGAACGGCATTAGGGGTTCAGGTCATCGGTACGGAAGATAATTTCTTCTATTGTGGCGGCAATTCATTAATTGCTGCCAATCTGATTACACAGATCAATAAGACATTTGATGTTCAGCTTAAGCTTTCCGCTATTTTCAATCATCCGACTATCGTCGGGTTGGCCTCGTTACTGGCCAGTATTGAAAAAGAGAATATTGAAAAAAGCGGGGCAAAACAGACTATTACTGTACAGCACATTTCGCAGGTCAGTGATTTACTCTCATTCGGTCAGCGCAGTTTGTGGTTAATTGCGATGCAACGGCCGGATGATTGCAGTTACAACGTACCTTTCATATTGCGTCTGCATGGTAATTTGCATTTTAGTGCGTTAACGCAGGCATTGAATGACGTAGTGCAACGTCATGATGTATTGCGTACCACATTCTCCAGTCAAGTCAGCAAAGTAAGCGGACCGGATGGAACATCCAGTTTTGAACCCAATCATCAGGTTGCGTCTGAATTAACGTTAACCCTGCGCCAACAGAATATCTCCGGCGGTGATTCAGCGCTGGCATCGAAGTTACGAGAAGAAGTGATGGCAAGTTTCGATCTCGCCAATGGGCCACTCATCCGAGCGGTACTGTTTACGCTGTCCCCGCAAGAGCACGTGCTTTGTATTACTCTGCATCACATTATTTCCGATGGTCGTTCGCTGGCAATACTTTTTGATGAGTTACGGCACTGCTATCAGGCACGTCTGGCAAGTAAAGCCCCCACACTGCCCGTGTTAGAAGCAAACTATGGGCATTTCATTACCTGGCAGCGCACTCGACTGACTGAACCGGCGGTACAGCAACAGCTTCATTTCTGGCGTCAACAATTGGCAGATACGCCAGCTACTCTGATACTGAATGATATGGTTGCACCAACCGACGAGGCGGCGGCAATCAGTTGTGTTATTCCCCACGAGTATGTTGAAGATGTAGAGAAACTGGCTCGCGAGCAAAACTGTACACCGTTTATGGTCTGGTTGAGTCTGTTTGCACTCCTGTTGCGTCAGCAAAGTGGTGAGCGGGATCTTATGGTCGGCACACCGGTGTCGCTGCGCACCATGCCTGCATGGGATGCGCTGATTGGCTACTTTGCTAATACGCTGCCGGTACGTATCAATAGCCGTGAGTTGCAAACTTTTCAGCAACTGTTAATGCATACGCGACAGGTTAGTCTCGACATTATTGAAAATCGTGATTTGCCGTTCGATTATTTGGTACAAACACTTAATTTGCCTCGTGTGGCGGGTAAGAATCCTGTTTTCCAAACTATTTTTTCCTGTGAATTGGATCAACCCAATAATGCAACATTGGGAGACATGAAAGTTTCAGATGTCGAGTTGGGGGATTATCGCGCCAAAATTGATTTGGAACTGGCTATTAACCGTGTAAATGGTCAGGTTTACACACACTTTATGGCAATGCCGGGGGGGTTATCTGCCGTTACTCTGGGACGGATGAGTGAGCATTTGCTGGCTATGTTGCCGCAAATCATTGAAAAACCAGATACGACATTGGCTGATTTGTTGACGGTTAATGCTGGCAGTAGCGCCCAATCAGAACTTGTTGTTGATAAGCCACAGGGACTGTTTCAGTTGTTCCAGCAAAGCCTACCCCAGTATGGCGGGCATGTGGCGCTGGAAAGTGATGAATTGAGTCTGAGTTATCAGCAGCTTGATATATTAACGACATATGTGGCGCAGCAACTACAACAAGCAGGTGCAGGCCGTGGCGATCGAGTTGGCATTTTGATGGGGCACCATCCACATAATGTCACGGCAATGCTGGCAATTAACCGGATTGGTGCGGTGTTTGTGCCGCTGGCTCCTGACAATGCCGAACCAGCAAATCGGTATGTGATTGATAATGCGGAAATAAAAGCGATATTGTGCCGAAATGAAACCGCGCCTCTGTGCCAGCGTCTTGGTCTGGCGGCAATTAATATCGATGAGTTAGATATAGCCAATGCACCTTATATGACTAACGCACCTTATACAACTACGGCGGCTATCTGTCAGCCGGATGATTGCGCTTACGTTATTTACACTTCGGGATCGACGGGTAAACCGAAAGGTGTTGCTGTCTCCCACCGCAGTGTCTGCCATAACATTCTGGCAATCCGCGATGAGCTGAGGCTTGAACCTTCTTCTCGCATAGTGCAGTACTCTTCCCCCGTGTTTGATGTGATGTTGGGAGAAATTTTTCCGGCGCTTGCAACAGGCGCTTGCGTGGTCTTCGGTAATAAACAGCAACTGTTGCCTGGCAGTGAGCTGACAGAGTGGCTGGCGCATAAACAGATTACGCATATGTGGATTGTACCTTCCGCGTTGGCGATAGTGCCGTTAGTACCGCTGCCCAATCTCCAGGTGCTTATCGTAACTGGTGAGCCTTGTATGCCCGAAGTCGCCCAGCGCTGGTCTGTAGGGCGCAGGCTGATGAATGGATACGGCCCTACTGAATGTGCGATTGTGGTATCCCTTACCGATTATCATGCCGCAGGACAAAATCTGGTGCTGCGTCCAATGGGCGATGTTCGCTTCTATCTGCTTGATGAACAGAGAAAACCTGTGGCACCGGGGGAATTGGGTGAACTTTATTTAGCGGGAACCTGTGTTGCACAGGGCTATCTGGGGATGGATGAAAAAACCGCTGAGGTGTTTTTACCCGATAGTTTTGCACCACAATTAAAAGCTCGCATGTACCGTACCGGCGACATTGTGCGCCAACGCATGGATGGTGCGCTGGAGTTTGTTGGTCGAGTTGACCGTCAGGTAAAAATCCGTGGTCATCGAATTGAACTGAATGCTGTACGGGCCGCCCTAAGTGCGTTACCGGGTGTACGTCAGGCCGAAGCGCTGGCGATCACCGATAGCCAAGGGAATAAAGAGTTGGCGGGATACATTGTTGGCGAAACCAGCCGCAGTGAGATCCTGAACGCATTACGCCGACAAGTTAGTGAAGTGATGGTGCCGACAGCGCTGTTCTTTCTTGATGCACTGCCTACCGGCATTACGGGAAAAGTCGATCTGAAAGCATTGGCTGAAATGAAACTAACGCGTGCCGGTCAGCACCAATCTTCCCCTTTGCCAGCCAAAGTTGTGTCATCACTTAGTCGCGTTGAGGCTATCTGGCGTGAACTGCTGGAGAGAGATGAGATCGATTATGACGAAAACTTTTTCGATGCCGGCGGCCACTCACTACGGGTTATGGCGCTATTCCAGCAATTGAATGAGACGTTTGGCAGCAGCTTATCCGTAACCGATATTTTCGCTCATCCCACCATTCGACAACAAGCTCAACTACTGGACACGCTGTCGCAGCAAAAAACACCTGTTGCAGTCACACCGCTGATAGCCACCGAAGAAACAACAACACCAACGTTGGATGTTTCAACTCAGGATAGCAATGCTATTGCGATTATTGGTATGACTGGCCGTTTCCCACAAGCGCCGGATCTCGACACTTTTTGGCAGCGGTTGTTGGCGGGTTATGATGCCAGTGTGGCGTTATCTGACGAGGAATTGTTACAACGTGGTGTCGATCCAGCTCTGTTAAGTCACCCACAGTTTGTCAGACGCGCACGTTTGCTAGAAGGTTGTGCCGAGTTTGATGCACGCTTCTTTGGTTATTCATCACGTGAAGCGCAGGTGATGGACCCACAACAGCGGTTGTTTCTTGAGATGGCATGGGAAACGTTGGAATTATCCGGCTATGGCAATGATAGTACACCGCGTTCGGTGGGCGTCTTTGGTAGTAGTGGCTTCAACTATTACCTGCTGGAAAACGTCATGCCAAATAAAGACCGGACGCACCTCGATCCCGGTCAGTGGCAAATAGGTAATGATAAGGATTTTATCGCCACACGTGCTGCTTACAAACTGAACCTTAGCGGACCGGCTGTCAGTATCGGCACCGCCTGTTCGTCATCACTCACCGCTATTCACTTAGCCTGCGAAAGCTTACGGCGCGATGAATGTGATATGGCGTTGGCTGGTGCTGTAGCGCTGGACCCGCAACAAGTTGGCTTTGTCCATGTCAGTGGTGGAATTATGTCGCCAGACGGCCTTTGCCGGCCATTTGACGCTGCGGCCAACGGTACAGCCAGCGGCAGCGGCGGTGGGATGATATTACTAAAACGTCTGTCCGCTGCTTTGGCAGATGGCGATACCATCCACGCGATAATTAAAGGTTCGGCTGTCAATAATGATGGTGCACAAAAGGTGAGTTACACAGCACCAAGTATTGACGGCCAATCCTCAGTGATCAAAGACGCGCTGCGTAATGCCGGGGTATCGCCTGCCAGCATCAGTTATATCGAAGCACATGGTACGGCAACCACTTTAGGCGATCCGATAGAAGTGCGTGCGCTGACTCAGGCTTTCCTGGAACTGTCTGATAGTGAAGTGTTGCCTGTAGGGAGTTGTGCAATAGGTTCTGTGAAAGGAAATATAGGACATATTGATGCGGCAGCCGGTATCGCGGGAGTCATCAAAACCGTGTTGGCGCTGCGTCACCAGACTTTGCCGCCAAGTATTCACTATCATCAACCCAATCCTGCAATCCACTTCGAACAGACCCCGTTTTCCGTGATCAATACCGCATGCCCGTGGCCGCAAACCAGTAAGCCACGTCGTGCCGGTGTAAGTTCTTTCGGCATTGGCGGCACGAATGCCCACCTTATTCTGGAAGAAGCTCCGCGTCAGCAAGATGACCGTGTATTAGATGACGAGCGCTGGCATCTACTGCCGATTTCAGCGAAAACGCCGCAAGCGTTGCTTCAACAAGGGGAACGTCTGGCAGTAGCACTGGCTACCTGTCATGAGCCACTGGCGGATATTGCCGGGACTTTGCAACAGGGACGCAGCGCTTTCAGTGAGCGTGCTTTTGTTGTGGGAAAAGACCGGGAGCAATTAATCAATCAACTACGCCAGCTATCGCCGCAGACGGTTAGTCGCAAGCAACAGCATCGGCCAGTGATTTTTATGTTTCCGGGACAAGGCAGTCAGTCTATTGAAATGGGCCAATCGCTCTATCTGCGCGATGGTGTATTCCGCCAGCAATTTGATCGCTGCGCCGAACTGCTACAGCCACACATCAAACTGGATATCAGGCAGTTAATTTATCCGCAATCGGAACGTGACAATGCTGTCAGTCGGTTAAATGCCACACGTTATACTCAGCCCGCCCTGTTCACTGTTGAGTATGCTCTGGCCTGCCAGCTACAAGCGTGGGGTATTACACCTCAAGCAATGATTGGTCATAGCCTCGGTGAACTGGTTGCTGCCTGTGTTGGGGGTATGCTCGAGCTGGAAGATACACTGGCATTGGTAGCAAATCGAGCTGCAATCATGCAGCGTCAGCCCACAGGGGCAATGCTGGCTGTACAGGCATCAGCTGAACGCATGGTTTCACTGGCGCCAGAGTGTGAATTTGCAGCGATCAACGGACCTGAACAGTGCGTGATAACCGGCAGCCATGACAATATCGCTGCACTGGAAGCACAGTGCGACAAGGCAGGTATTTCTTGTCGACGACTAACGACATCACACGCATTTCATAGTTCATTGATGGATGCCGCCGCACAACAGATGAGAGAATTCAGCGCAGGCTTCATGCTACAATCCGGCACCATTCCGATGATATCCAACATCAGCGGCAGTTGGTTCAGTGAACAGGATCGCGACAATTCTGGTTATTGGGGAGATCATCTGCGTCGGCCGGTACGCTTCTATGATGGTATTCTTACGTTGCTGAACCGTTATGACAATCCAATCCTGCTTGAAGTGGGTCCGGGGAGTGCGCTGACCAGCATGCTGAAAGATCTACAGCAAACAGGCCAGGCTCAGATACTGACCACGATGCGCCGTATTCATCAGCAGAAATCGGATGAAGAGGTGCTGCTTAATACCATCGGGCAGTTGTGGCAGCAAGGAATCGCTATCGATTGGGCCGCATTTGGTCATTCACACAAATTACATCGGGTTATGCTGCCAGCGTACCCCTTCCAACGCCAACATCTCTGGTTGGAACATCCTGTCACTACATCAGCCGCCGTAATAAATACACAACGGAGAAAATTACCGACTTTCACACAGTTATCAGATAGAGAGGGAGTCACACAGTTTACTTGTAAGCTAGATGATCATGTCTGGTTTATTGATGAACATCGCATCTTCGAAGGGCAAGGCGTATTACCGGGCACAGGTTGCCTGGAATTAGTGCGTCGTGCTTTTCACCAATTGCAACCCGGCGGCACGGCTACTTTCAGTGAAGTTTACTTCCCCTCACCGTTGGTATTATCGGCAGGTGTTGAGCGTCAGATACGCATCAGCTTGACCGCCATTGATAATGGCTTTGCCTTTACGCTGGAATCTCGCGGTGATGGTGATGACATGTGGCAACTCCATGCAAACGGCAATGTTACTGCCGTATGCTCTCCACCAGCAGAGATTGTTTCACCTTATGAGTTACGTCGGAATTTGCAGCTTGAAGAAGTTGCAGAAGCATCGGAGCGTTTCAATCAAGCATTTGCTGACTATGGACCGCGCTGGCAATGCATTGCAGGTGTATGGATGGGTGATCGCTGTGCATTGGCGCAGTTGCGACTCAATCCGGCATTTATCGATGATTTGCCTGATATTGCATTACATCCTGCTTTGCTCGACTTAGGCACGGTGTTCTTACATGCCTGTCTGTTACCGGGCGATGCTTCAATACCGTTCCATTATGGTTCGCTGACGCTACATCAGCCATTATGCGCCGAATTTTACAGCCTGGCGGTTGAGACGGCACCTCGGACTTATGACATAACGCTATTTAGTTGGGATGAGAACCAGAATTGCAAGCAGGTGCTGGTTGAAATTCACGGTTACAATTTACGTCAGATCAACTCCGCGCCACTCCAGCCAGTGCGCGAGGCGAATGTAGCACGGTGGTGTCGTTATCCTCGATGGTTGCCGAAGCCGCTGGGCGAAGCAAAGCAGAATCGTGCGCCGTGGCTGATTTTTGGCGCCCAAGCCGCTGGACTGAGTGATTTATGGCAAGCGGCGGCACCCGGTAGTATCGTTGTTGAAGATGCTGATCAATTTCTGCAACAGGATACTTGCCGCTTTAGTTTGCGTCAGGATCAACCCGAAGATTATCAACGACTGATAGATTGCCTGATACAACAACAAGTGCTACCAGAACGTATTATCTGGTGCTGGACTGCGGCAGGGATTTCTCAACCAGAGGCCGCGTTTGAACAACTGGCGGCGGCGATTAAAGCGCTGACCAGTCATCGCAGGGTTTTTAATATTACCCTGATTTCCCGTGGCCTACAGGCAGCCAGAGTGCTGGAAGCCTGTAATGCCGCACCCGCACTTGGCTTGCTGGGAATATTGGCAGCCGAATATCCGGGATGTTCCGCACGTCATATCGATCTGGATGATGACACTTTTGCTACATATCAATCGCTGATTGCGGAACTGTATACGGATATCCAACCAGAAGAGACGACAGAAGGAATACCGGTTACCAGCATTACGCTTAAACAGGATGAGCGTGAATTGCAGACATTTACTGAGCTTGATGAGATACCTCGCCGACAAATTCTGCATGATGGCGGTGTTTATCTAATTACTGGTGGACTGGGGGGTATCGGTCAGTTACTAGCACGTCACATCAGCAATCAATGCAGTAAGGCTAAACTCGGTATTTTGAGCCGCCGGGAAACTAATGCGGCAAATGAAGCTTTACTCGATGTGTTACGGAAATCGGGTGCTGAAATCATGATGTTACGCGCTGATGTTGCTGACGGTGTGGCATTAAATGAAGCATTGGCACAGATGCGGGCAAAATTTGGCGCTATCAACGGTGTGATTCACTCCGCGGGTATTGAAGCCAGTGGATTGCTGGAGCATGGCACGTCACAGGACTGGTGCCATGTGATGGCGGCAAAGGTGAGTGGTACCCAGCAACTGATGACAGCGATTAGTCAGGACCCTCTCGACTTTGTTCTGTTGTGCTCTTCACTTGCCTCATTGGTAGGTGGCATTGGTCAGGCAGACTACGCGGCGGCGAACCGTTATCTTGATGCCGTGGCGCACTACTGGCGACAGCAGGCTATACCGGTAACGTCAGTTAACTGGGATACCTGGGCAGAAGTAGGGATGGCCGTGGATTATGCTGCCCGCCGTAAAGAAAGTGTGATTGGTCTCAGTAATCAAGAGGGCTGCGCTATTTTCGATCTGGCTATCGCCGGAATGGAAGCACAGATCGTTGTCAGTAAATTTACTACTGTTCAGCACGCGCAATTACAGAATTCATCGGCGATATCTGATTCCGCCAGCCCAGAGGAAGCGGTTCGTCAATTGTGGTATGAGCTACTGGGTGAAGAGACGATTAACCTGGAAGATGATTTCTTCGAACTGGGTGGCCATTCACTGTTGGCAACACAAATGATCTCCCGTTTACGTGATCATTTCCAACACTGTCTGACGCTGGCGGAGTTTCTCGAACAGCCGACAATGACTCGTGTTGTCCGTTCACTATCTGACGATAAAAAGAGCCAGGCTCCTGAGAATGCCCATATCCGCTATTGTCTGGTGCCAATTAATCACGGCGGTAATGGTAATTACTCACCCCTATTTTGTGTGCCGGGTATGGGCGGCAATGTTACCCAATTTATGCCTCTGGCCGCGGCGTTACCACAAGAACTGCCATTTATCGGTATGCAATATTTGGGGCTTGATGGAAAAACTGCGCCGCATCAATCAGTGGAAGAAATAGCAACGCATTACATTGCCTGTTTGCGTTCGGTACAGAAGCAGGGGCCATATCATATCGGCGGTCATTCATTGGGGCAAAGTAGCTTATGAAATGGCACGGCAGCTTCATGCTGAGGGAGAAAGCATCGGTTCTCTGGTGCTACTCGACTCTGCCGCACCACCCTATGCACCGGTTCCATATCAGGAAGATGCTGATATTGCCAAAGTTATTCTTGGTATTTTTGCCTACTACACTAACCGACTGGAGATGATCGACAGCTTGGATGACAACGAAATGCGTGCATTACCACGTGAGGCGTTACTGAGCTATATCAAAGAGCAGCTAAAACGTTTCTCGTTGATTCAGGCACAGAATGATATGGGCTCAATTAACGGATTGTTCAATGTCTATCGGGCTGCGTCGGATATGTCACCGAAATATCGACCAATACCCGTACAGTTGCCAATTCCTATGCTGTTAGTAAAAGCGGTAGACCCCCTACCGAAAGGGGTTGTTGTGCCGGAGATCCGGGAGACCAATGGCTGGGGTTGGGAAAAGTTCTCCACTCTTCCCATTCGTATCGCAGAAGTGCCGGGGAATCATTATAGCTGTCTGATGGAAGAGCACGTGGCACATGTATCGCAGGCGATAATCCATCACTTTCCATCAATAATAACAGGAGGACAGATATGAGTGATTCTTCCCCAACGGTTCACTTTCCTGAAAACCGACAGCATAAACGCCGATTGGCCGTCATCCTAATGACGTTGGCTGTGGATGCTCTGGGTATCGGAATTGTCCTTCCCGTTTTACCCGATCTGTTGCGGGAGATTGCCCCGCAACCACCGGAAGCGGGTGTGCCGTTAATCGGGTTATTTGTCTCACTATATGCTTTTGCACAGTTCCTTTTCGCCCCACTGTTAGGAACGCTTAGCGACGCTTGGGGACGGCGACCGGTACTGCTTGCAACACTGTTTGGAACAGCGTTGAGCTATACGCTGGTGGCAACCGCACCGTCGCTGGGATGGCTGGTGGCCGGTATATTTTTTTCGGGTTCCACTGCCGCCAGTACTTCCGCTGCATCGGCTTACGTAGCAGATGTTACGCCAGAAGCACAGCGAGCCGCACGTTTCGGTCTGGTCAGTGGTGTTCTCGGCTTCGGCATGGTCGCCGGGCCTGCCTTTGGTGGGTTATTAGGCATGATTACACCTCGCCTTCCGTTTGTAATTGCTGGCTCACTGGCAGCAGTGAACGCTATTGCCGCCATGTTTGTTCTGAACGAAAGTCTGACCAAGGAGAACCGGCGTTCGTTCGACTGGCGCCGGGCCAATCCTTTGGGCAGCTTGAAACTACTGGCGACAGATGGGGTGCTGAGACGATTGGTTTATGCTTCGGCTCTTGGCATGGTGGCTTACGGTATTTTTCTGGCCTGTTTTGTCTTACTCAATGAAATACGTTTGGGCTGGGGACCACGTGAAAACGGTCTGGCTCTCACCGGACTCGGCATCGGGATCATCATAACGCAAACTTGGTTGTTAAAAATGTTCGTGGCGCACTGTGGCGAATACCGCACAGCGATCATCGGTTACGGACTCTACATGCTGGCGTTTATCGCTTATAGCCTGGCCGTATCACCCCTTATTGTTGCGGGTGCAATTGTTTTACATGCATTGGCGTTGATCAGCGACTCAACACTTCGTGCTTTGATTTCATTGCGTGCAGGCAATGAGCGACAAGGGGAGTATCTGGGAGCGCAGAACTGTATGTTGGGTCTGGCGATCACGGCTTCACCTCTGTTGGGTGCATTCTTGCTGCATTTTTCATCTCGTCAGGGACAACCTCTCTATTTTCAAGGTCTTCCCTTTGTTATTGCTGTCATTGTTTGCTTCTGCGCCATATTGATTTTGCTACGTGGTTCTCAGGCAGACATTAAATTACGCGGTTTGTATAAATAAAAAGATCACCAGCCTGTGAGGATTAATTATGAAACAACATCAAGGAACCTATTACCCCCTGACCGCAGCACAGCAGGAAATTTGGCTAGCTGAACAATTAAATGTAAGCGCAGGAATTTATAATACGGGTTGTTATATTGATATTTCAGGCGCTATCGATATTGAGACACTTAACACGGCATTGTCCCAGTTGATAGATGAAGCTGAATGTTTACGGGTGATAGTTGTGCAACACCCACAAGGGCCACAGCAACAGATCGTTACCCATCTGCAATGGAGCTGCCCACTTATTGATCTATCTAACCATGTGGATGCGTTAACAGAAGCTGAAATCTGGATGAAAGCTGAATTGGTGCGGCCGATGGAGTTAACACAGGGGCCGTTGTTTGGTTTTGCGCTGCTAAAAATCAGTGATGAACACTATTTTTTGTTTATTCGTGTCCATCATCTGGCTAGTGATGCTTTTGGTACTACTTTGCTGATTCAACGGCTTGCTGAACTGTACACCCAGAAATTTACTGGCGCTGATGAGCTGGAAAATCCTTTCGGTCCCCTTAGCGATCTGTTGGCTTTTGATGAAGAATACCGCCGCTCGGAAAATTTTCAACATGACCGTCAATGGTGGTCACAGTATATGGCAGGCCGGAGTGAGCCACAGAGCCTTGCCGTAGGGGCAAAGCCCGGTCAGTTCGCCGACTTAGGTTCGTTTAGTTGCACCCAGTGTGAAATCCCGGCAAAGGTCAACGATATTCTGCGTACTCTGAGTGGAGAGAGCGGAAGCAGTATGGCACAAATTATTATTGCTATCGTTGCTTCCTGGATTTCTCGTATGACCGATAAGCAGGATATTACTTTAGGTATGCCAGTCACTGCGCGTTCAGGGCGTGCGTTACGTAGTATTCCAGGCATGGTATCTAATGTATTACCTCTGCGTCTGACAATAGATCCTGCTCATTCCATAGGCGACATTAGTAAACAGGTCAGCCAGGAAATCCGCCAGTTACTCAAACACCAGCAGTATCGTTCTGAAGATATCTATCGTGATTTACAGCGAAATGGTTCTGCCCCCCGCTTGTTTGCGCAGAATATTAATGTGATGCTGTTTAACAGCAATGTGAGCTTTGCGGGTAATTTTGGACGTACCAAAAATTTGTCCAGTGGTCCGGTAGAAGACCTCTCTGTGACCATTTATTATCATGACGAAGGCGGCAATTTGCAGTTTACGCTCGATACCAATGATAACCTCTACACTCCCCACGATATTAACCTTCAAAAATCTCTTTTTCAGCACTTCATCACTGAATTGCTGGCAGATATATCACGCCCCATTGGTGAACTGACATTGCCAGGTTGGCACCTGGGAGAGAGCCTACTACCTGTACGGCGCACAGAATCAAATAATGAGGAAACACTGACCTCACGCTTTGAACAACAAGCAATTGCAATGGCAGATAGTGTGGCGCTGACTTATCAACAGGAGAATGTGAGTTATACGGTATTGAACCAACGTGCTAACCAACTGGCGCGCTATCTGGTATCCCGGCAAATAGGCCCGGAACAGCGTGTTATGGTCTGCTTACCACGTTCTATTGAGATGATGGTGACACTGCTGGCTATCATCAAGGCTGGCGCTGCTTACGTGCCAGTGGAAGCGGATTATCCACAAAGTCGTCTTGATTTTATGATTGACGATGCTAAATCCGCTTGTGTGATCACCACCAGCGAAATTGCGCAACGTCTGGCAGCCCATACACCCATGTTATTACTGGATGATACCGAGTTGATCGCCCATCTGGAAATGCAGAGTGTTGCTGATCTATCTGATAAAGAGCGCTTTCAACCGCTGATTTCAGCGCATCCCGCTTATATCATTTACACCTCTGGCTCCACCGGTGTACCCAAGGGCGTGGTAGTAACTCATCACAATGTGATGCGTTTGCTACAAAGTACTCAACGCTGGTTTAATTTCTCTGAAACTGATTGTTGGACAATGTTTCACTCTTATGCTTTTGATTTTGCTGTCTGGGAGTGCTGGGGAGCATTGTTGAATGGCGGAAGATTGGTGATTGTTCCCTGGGAAGTCAGCCGTTCACCCACAGATTTTTTGCAGCTTTTGGTTAGCGAAAAAGTGACGGTGTTAAACCAAACTCCCTCAGCGTTTCAAGCGTTGATCCATGCTGATCGCGAAGCTCCTAAGCTTGGGCGGAGTTTGGCGCTGCGCATGGTGATTTTTGGCGGAGAAGCGCTGAATGCCCATATCCTGGAAGAGTGGTATCAAAGACACGATGATAACGCACCTCAATTGATCAACATGTATGGTATTACTGAAACCACTGTACATGTGACCTATTTTCCTCTTTCACGTGAAGTTATTGCGCAACCTGCTTCAAGCCTTATTGGTGAACCTATCGACGATCTCAGTATTTATATTCTTGATGAGGCTCAGTGCCCGGTTCCGGTAGGCTTTGTGGGTGAGATATACGTGGGCGGCGCAGGAGTAGCGCGTGGTTATCTGAATCGTCCTGAACTCACGACTGAACGCTTTATAGCTGATCCTTTTGTCGGCACAGATGCGCGCATGTATCGCACTGGCGACCTGGCAAGATTACGTCGGGATGGGGTATTGGACTTCCTTGGCCGCACTGACGATCAGGTTAAAATCCGCGGCTTCCGTATTGAATTGGGCGAAGTGGCGGCAGCGCTAAATGCACACCCTGATATCGTGCAGTCCGAGGTCATTGTGCGTGAAGATGAAGGTCAACAGAAGCGGTTGGTGGGTTATGTCATTGCTCATCAGGGTATTACCCTTGAACCACAGTTAATACGGTCCAGTCTAGCTACATGCTTGCCCGAAGCGATGATTCCAGCAGCCATAGTGCAGCTTGATCACTTCCCGTTGACCATTAATGGAAAGTTAGATCGTAAAGCGTTGCCGAAACCCATGTGGAACAGTGCAGTAGTCAATGAAAATGAATCTTCCAGTCCACAAGAACTCGCGCTTTGTCGTCTGCTTGCCGAGTTGTTGGGATTAGAAAATATCTCTCCAAAGGACAATTTCTTTGAGCTTGGCGGCGAATCTTTGGTTGCAATGCGGGTAATAGCAAGAGTGCGTAGTGACTTCGGCGTTGAAATCACGTTGCGCGATCTATTTAACGCACCGAGGGTCAGCCAACTGGTGCAACGATTGAACGTTTTGCAGCAGGAAAATGAAGTAGTCAGCCAAGCCTAAATAACACGATTATGTCGGTAAATAAAACAGAGGACAAAACATGATGAACCGAATAAATGAATTAACCGCAGAACTTCTTATCTCAATGAATCAGTATGACCTTAAACGACTGGATAATATTTTTTCCGAAGATATTTCACTTTATTATCCGGGTATTCCTCCAATGGTAGGTAAAAAGATGTCGCTTATTTTTCTCAAGAAACTGTTCTCAAATTTTGAATATTTACATTTTACGCAAACTGGTTTCATTGCTAGTAATAACCAAGCTTGCGTTATTTGGGAAAATGAAGGGCGTCGTAAAAATAGTGATATTTATAGCAATATGGGCGTGACATTAATCGAAATTATGGACGATAAAATAACTCTCCTCAGCGATTACTTTAAATTTGAAGTACCTCATTAAGTAGGATATCGCTGTAATAAAAACTTGGCGCTCTCTGGATATTGTATTTGGCTTAGATATTATCGCTACGCTTTTGTTATATTAGTCGGCTTCCAAAGTGAAGGTGAAACAGCGGCTATAAACTGTTTCACCTTTAGTAATAGTTGCTACATGTAATGACATGGATGGCAACAACCTGATTATCATATTTAGCAATTTGCCAATAAATTAACTTCTCCATAATACTGACAGGCGTTTCATTCAGCGCTGCCGACATAAAATCAGCCACAAATGGCAGATAAACGTCTTGCAAGAGTACCATATTTCCTTGATATCTTCCTCAGTTGGTATAGAGAAGCTGATCTCTATTTCTGACATTATTCATTTCCAGAATTAACCTGCTTAACAACCATAAACAGTTGGCTTTCATATAAAATTGCCAATTTCCCCTCAAATTGATATTTATCCACCAGCATTTTTAATCTTTCTATAAATAACTCACCGTGAACAGCTAAAGCACGTTGCACTTGAGTCGATGAACGACTCATCCCGATAAATGCTTCGCCGGGAATAGGCATACTCCAGCAGGTATTGAATGTAATATGGAGGGCATTTTCATACAGAAATGCAGTTTTCAATTCCTGCGCATAATCAAAATCCCGATAGTGACGGTTATAGTTAGGGCTTAATTCTTCCAGCAGATTTTCATACTCATTCAAAAATTCACTATGCCGGTAATCTCGGTTATTTTGCAGGATCGCTATGATGCCATTCTCTGCCAGACTGTTTCTGACCAGATTTAACACCGTTGCCCGATCCATCCATTGAAAAGATTGTGCTGCCATGATTAAGTCAGGATTACCCACATTGGCGAGATGCTGTTCAGCGCTGCCATGTAACCAACTGACCCACGGCAGTTTCTGTTTACCGGTGTCGATCATATCTTGCGAAATATCAATGGCAGTGTAGTGATGTTGCTGACCTAGCTGATTTGCCAGCCCTTCGAGAGCAATGCCTGTTCCAGCACCAATATCGATAACAGACAGTGCCCTGTCTTTAGGCAGCCAGTGGCAAATTTCATGGAAAAGTGCCTGCGGGTAACGAGGACGGTAGCGATCATAACTTTTAGCCAAACCATCAAATTTTTCTTTATGCTGTGTCATATTATCCTCTGCTCCTTCTCTATTGGTGATGGGTTTTAGGGCAATTGATTAAAAATGTAATTGAGTCGTCCACCTGCACGGACAACAGCCAATATTTGTTCGTGATGGTGGATAAAAATCCGCTAATGACGTTTCAGCAATAAAACCGCCTTCGTTAAGCTGTCAATGTTATGAATAGAGGTGAAGCTATTCTCATCATCAAACAAAAATGCGACCCCGCTCAATCCAATCTATAATACGTTATTATCTATGATCCATTGGCTGCAAGAATTACACATCGGGTGGCGAACGAAAACTCCCGTGGCCTGAAAGGAAGGGCAAAATTGCGGTACATCTGCGCACTTTTGGAAGCAGATATCGTTGGACACATAACCCACCGTCTGACAATGAAAGTGATCCGGTCTTTTATGTAGTAATCTTTAATCCTGAGTGGCAGGTTTACCCCTGCCACGTTTATTCAGAAACCTAAGCTATCCAGTAGATCATCAACTTGAGCCTGATTAGCGATAACACCCACGCCATTTTGATTCACCTGCGGACCATTTAGCAAACTGTCTGTCTCTTTCTTGGTTTTTATCACTTGATCAGCCGGCATGTTTTCCATTAATACCATCACCAACTGTTTTTCTATTTCCTGAATAACATCCATCATCCGCTTAATAACCTGACCAGTAAGATCCTGAAAATCTTGCGCCATCATGATCTCTAGCAGTTGAGCGTTAGTGAATGCGGTATGTTCAGGTACCGTATTGAGGTAATTCCGGGTATCCATAACCAATGAACGTGCCACAGGCATCTCAACTGGGTTTTCAAACCACTCATCCCAACGTTTTTTCAGTGATATTGCCGATGACTCTAATTCATTCTGACGAGGTTGCGCCGCTTCAACGCAATTAAGCGCCCTTTCCGCCGCCTGCGCTGTCATCTGCACAACATAGTCCAAACGTTCTCTCGCATCAGGTATTGCCTCAGCCGCCTGAGCAATAGTTTTATCCAATCCCAACTCACGTAAACTATCACGCAACATGCGCGTAAGCTGGCCGATACGGCTGATAATTTCACTGGCGCTAATGGTCTCATCCCTTGGCATGACTGGATTTACTCTCATTATCTCTCCTTAGAGGCCCAGTTTTTCAAATATTTTATTGAGCTTTTCTTCCAGAGTAGCTGCGGTAAAAGGTTTAACAACATAACCACTAGCCCCGGCTTGTGCGGCGGCAATGATGTTTTCTTTCTTCGCTTCTGCTGTCACCATCAAAACCGGTATCTTAGCCAATTGGGCATCTTCACGAATGACTTTTAGCAACTCTAAACCATCCATATTGGGCATATTCCAATCGGAAATAATAAAGTCAAAGTGAGATGAACGAATTTTAGCCAGGGCTTCTGCCCCATCTTGAGCTTCTTCTACATTATTAAAGCCCAATTCTTTTAAAAGGTTACGAACAATGCGACGCATGGTTGAAAAATCATCAACCACCAGAAATTTCAGATCCTTATTCGCCATAAAAACTCCTTGAAATTATTTACCAGTCAGCACAGAGCCGCTAAAAAAATTAAATTTATCCGACAACCGTTAAATACGGACAGCCTGCCCTAAGCTTATTTTTGCCAGCATTTTCTTACTTATTTTGTGTATGTCCATCACCTCATCCACCGCCCCCATCTGTATTGCCGCTCTCGGCATACCAAATACCACACAACTTGCCTCATCCTGCGCCAATGTGTACGCTCCTGCTTGTTTCATCTCCAGTAAACCTGCCGCGCCATCACTGCCCATGCCGGTCAGCAACACACCGACAGCATTTCTCCCGGCAAATTTAGCCACTGATCGAAATAACACATCTACAGACGGACGATGACGATTAACAGCCGGTGCATCAGTAATTAGAATCTGGTAATCAGCACCATTACGGCACAGTTCCATATGGCGATCACCCGGAGCAATGTAAGCGTGCCCCGGCAAAATCCGTTCACCATTTTCAGCCTCTTTTACGGTAATTTGGCTAAGTTTATTCAACCGTTCAGCAAAGGAACGAGTAAAACCAGGCGGCATATGTTGAGTAATAAGCAGTGCCGGGCTGGTGACAGGTAACGGTTGCAACAAATTCTTTATTGCTTCTGTTCCGCCAGTAGAAGCACCGACTGCTATCAGTTTTTCACTGGATAACAGAGGCTTAAAACTTAAAGGCACAGAATTTATCGGTGTAGCTATTGGCACAGATAATTTAGCCTGTGCTGCTGTCCGTATTTTCTCCGCAATAAGCTCACTGTAAGCCAACATGCCTTCACGAATACCCAATTGAGGTTTGGTTACAAAATCAACAGCACCAAGTTCCAATGCCCTTAATGTGATTTCAGAACCTTTGGCTGTCAGAGAAGAGATCATAACCACAGGCATTGGCCGTAAGCGCATTAATTTTTCCAGAAAATCAATACCATCCATGCGCGGCATTTCAACATCCAGCGTGAGTACTTGTGGATTATGCTTTTTAATGAGATCACGTGCTACCAGTGGATCTGGCGCACAAGCCACTACCTCCATATCCGGGTGACTATTGATGATCTCTCGCATGATTTGACGCATAAGCGCTGAATCATCGACACAAAGAACAGTTATTTTATTCATGACCTCTCCTTGCCCGGCCTACACCGTAAACGGTCTGTCCTTGCAAGTAGAATTCCCGGCTTATTTGAGTGACATTTTCAGAATGCCCTGCAAAGAGCAATCCATCAGGTTTTAACAAAGCAACAAAATGACGCAGTATCCGTTCCTGCGTCTTTTTATCAAAATAAATCATAACATTACGGCAAAAGATGGCATCAAACTTCTCTTCAAACGGCCAATTGGAATCTAACAGGTTTAGACGCTGGAATGTCACCATGTCAGCAAGTTGGGGCCGGATACGAGCATAACCTTCATAAGATCCAATACCTTTAAAAAAGTAACGTTTTTTCTGTTGATCGGTCAGTTGACGCAATTCATCCAATCGATAAACCCCTTTGCGGGCTTTTTCCAGTACATGGGTATCAATATCACTGGCAATAATCTTTACCCGCTGAAAACGCTCTCCCAACACATCGCTTAACGTCATTGCTATCGAATAGGGTTCTTCTCCTGTCGATGCCGCCGCACTCCATACCCGGTACGATCCACTCTTCTTACTTGCATGTTTAGCTAACAGAGGAAAATGATGAGCTTCCCTGAAAAAAGCCGTCAGGTTAGTTGTCAACGCATTGATAAATTCCTGCCACTCCTCACTCTCACTATTGATGTCGTTTTCAAGAATGAACAAGTATTGCCCAAAATCACGTATTCCAAGGGTACGCAAACGCCGAATTAAACGGTTGTAAACCATCTCCCGTTTATGTGCGGCCAGCACAATACCCGCACGTTGATATATAAGCTGGCAGATGCGCTCAAAATGCGCATCCGACATGGTATAACGCTGAATCATGTGATTCAGTGGCGAAGGTGGCAAACTACTTGTCGCTGAAGCAATTAAATTTGATTTCATCTGGCCTCAACGAGTCTGACTGACTGCCCCTTCGCTATCCACAGACCTCAGCGTCAGTGAAAGTTCATTTTCAAGCCTATTTTCTGAATTATCTGGTAACTCAAACTGTGCCACTATTTGCACCAAAATATCTGCCTGATCTTCAAGTGCCGCCGCTGCCGCGGCTGACTGTTCAACCAATGCAGCATTCTGCTGAGTAACCTGATCCATCTGGGTAACAGCTTGTGCTACCTGATGAATACCCCGACTTTGTTCATCCGATGCCGCAGCAATTTCAGCCATTAGATCCGTGACCTGGTTTACAGAAACGACCAATTCATTCATGGTTTTTCCTGCATGGCTAACTAATTCGGAGCCTTGGCTTACCCGTTGAACGGATTCACTAATTAATGTTTTAATCTCTTTCGCTGCTTCGGCACTTCGTTGAGCAAGATCCCTCACTTCGCCAGCAACAACAGAGAAACCTCGACCTTGTTCACCTGCCCGTGCGGCTTCTACCGCCGCATTCAGCGCCAGAATGTTGGTCTGAAATGCAATGCCATCAATAACGCTGATAATGGCGCTGATTTTCTGTGAACTATTGGCGATTGCATCCATTGTTTCCACAACATCAACGGTCAGTTCGCCGCCTTTAGAGGCTGTTTTCGATGCAGATACCGCCAACTCACTGGCCTGGCGAGCATTTTCCGCATTCTGACGTACAGTTGCTGTCAGTTGTTCCATACTGGCGGCTGTTTCTTCCAGTGATGCAGCCTGCTCCTCAGTACGGGAAGAGAGATCAGTATTACCCTGAGTAATTTCCTGAATACCGCTATACATTAAGTTCGTATTCTCTTTTACCAAAGTAATGGAATTAACCAGTGAACGTTGCATTTCGCGTAATTTGAGGAACACTTCACCAATTTCATCTTGAGTGAAAACAGAAACTTCTTTATTGAGTTTCCCTTCCGCAACATTCTGAAAGTGACTACGCATATTGGCAAAAGGTCTGAGAAGATTCTTTTTCAACCACCAATGAGCCGCCCAGGCAACAACCAATACCATTAAGATCGCACCTGCAAACATGGCAACTGAAATTCGATAATAAAGACGACCATCTTGAACGGCGGTTGTAATCTCCTCGCCGATATACTGCATATAATGATTGAAATCAGACTCAAGTTGCTGCTGATACTTTTCTGTCGGCTGGTTTAAGAAAGCATCATAATTACCACTTTCTAAAAACGCCGAGAGTTCTCTAAGCGCTCTGATATATTCCTTATAACTGGTTTCTACCGAGGCCAGTAATACACTACTGCCGTCTTCTTCATTTAATTTAGGCAGCGCAATAAACTCGGCAAAATGCATCTCAGCCCTATCCAAGGTCTCCTTAACATTAGCGACCATACTCTCAACATGAGCTTCAGATTGTTGCAGCGTTTTCCCTACAGCGATTCGATTAAGTGTATTACGCGATTGTAGCAAAGCTGCCCAGCTCAATCCTAAGGTATCCCTCTTCTGTGTTCCCAGATCAATTCGTTCAATATAGGATTGATCTGCGTGAATGATTCCAAGTGATAAACCACTTGAGATTATCTGCATTACACAAAACATCATCAGTAACAGATATAAACTGGTTGATATACGAAGCCTGCCTAACATGTAATCACCTCTGTTAACGGCTGCATATGCAGCCGTGGTTATCGCTTAGTGTTTTAAAATGTTTCCCAATTAGCTTGCTCTTCCACATTGTTGACTTTCTTCAACACCAGTGGATTCGATTTAGCCGGAGGAGTCTTAGCCACAGGCAAATGCTCAGCTTTTGTTTCAGACTGAGGCTTATCGTCAAGACTCGGTAATTGGAATAGAGAAACCAGTTTCTTCAATCCAGCCGCTTGATCTTCCAGCGCAGTCGCAGCCGCAGCGGATTGCTCAACTAAAGCCGCATTTTGCTGTGTGACACGATCCATTTCGGAGATAGCCAGACCAACCTGAGTTATTCCTCTGCTTTGTTCATCGGATGCAGATGCAATTTCACCCATAATGTCAGTGACACGGGTTACTGAACTGACAATGTTATTCATTGTTTCACCGGCGCTCTCAACCAAGACTGAACCAGTATCCGCGCGGCTTACTGAATCTTCTATTAATGCTTTGATCTCTTTTGCCGCCTCAGCACTACGCTGTGCGAGATTTCTCACTTCGCCTGCCACAACAGCAAAACCTCGCCCATGTTCGCCGGCACGTGCGGCTTCCACAGCGGCATTCAACGCCAAGATGTTAGTTTGGAACGCAATAGCATCAATAACACTGGTAATATCGGAAATTTTCTGAGAACTGCCGGCAATTTCACGCATTGTCTGTACAACATTCGCCACCACTTTCCCACCCTGACGGGCAACGTCAGAAGCACTATCAGCCAGATTACTTGCCTGACGAGCATTTTCTGCATTTTGACGCACAGTTGCAGTCAATTGCTCCATACTAGCGGCGGTTTCTTCCAAAGAAGCAACCTGTTCCTCAGTACGCGAGGAGAGATCATTATTTCCAGCGGCAATTTCACTGGTTCCGTTATAAATACTTTCGCTGCTCTGACGAACACTGGTAACAGTAGTGATAAACTCTTTTTGCATATGTTTCAGGCCAACGGCTAACGTACTCATTTCATTCCTGCCTAAAACAGTAATATTTTGGGTCAAATCACCGGTAGAAAGCGCCTTGATGTTCTCCAATAATTTATTTAGCGGATTTATCAAACTATGCTTGATGCTAACCCAACTGAAAATCATGGCTGAAACCAGAATCAGCATGATAATACCCAACATAATCATCGCATTTCTGTAGGAGATATTGGCATCAAAGACAACATCAGAATAGAGATGATCGTTTTGGGTCAAATAGAAGTTATATTCTTCCTCAAAAGCACTCTGATATTTACCCGTTGGCTGGTTGAAAAATTCTACCGCTCGATCATGTTCAATCAAAACAATGAGTTCATGTAGTGCTGAAATATAAACATCATAGGTTTTTTTAAGACGATTAAGACTTTCTGATTCATGAATAGGCAATTTAGCGGTCTGTTCGTATTGCTCAAAACGCTGTTCCGCTATAGACAAGTTACTTCTGGCATCAGTCAGTAACTGCTCTAATGTGTAGTAATTATCGACACCTTCATCTTTTTTCATCATATAGCGAATGCCAGCACGGTTCAAACTGTTACGGGCCTGCAACAAATTAACCCAAGTGTCACTTAAAAATGTCTGCTGTTCACGCATTTTATCCAGTATTTCTAGATTTTCTTTGTTACTTTTCAACTCATGGAAGAAAAGCCCTCCGGATATAAATTGCAGAGCACCAAATAATATGATGACCGCCATCAGTCCGGTCACTATTTTCATTCGGTTAAACATGTTTTCCCTTTTTACAATAGATCAGCATGGCTCTGTTATCGGCATCGCCAAAGGAAACTTTACTGGTTGAATAAAAGAAATTTGAATATTTTTTCTGATCTGGACTTAACGGGAATATAGACAAAAAGTAACTGCCATCTATCGATGATGGCAGTCACATTTTATGATTAGTTTTTAGCTACTGAATCTACCAACGCCATCTCTTCACTATTAAGCAGTTTTTCGATATCCACTAAAATCAGCATGCGATCATCAAGTGAACCCAATCCTGTTAGATATTCGGTAGATAATGTTACTGCAAATTCAGGCGCCGGACAGATTTGCTCAGCTTTGAGTGATAAAACATCCGAAACACCATCAACTACAATACCAACCACCCGGTTTAACAGATTCAAAACAATAACAACAGTATTATCATTATAGGTAACTGTTTCCTGAGCAAATTTAATTCTCAGGTCAATAATAGGCACAATAACACCACGTAGATTGGTTATTCCTTTAATGAAGGCCGGAGTATTCGCAATACGAGTAACCTGATCATAGCCCCGGATCTCCTGAACTTTCAGTATTTCGATACCATACTCTTCATCACCTAGGGTAAAAATCAAATATCCTTCCCCGGCAGTTTCTCCTGACAATTTATTAAACGCTTCTATGGCCGACATGATCTTACCTTTTACTGTGAGATTGACGATTTTCTTTGGGGATGCTCCCCATTCAGTGCTTATTTTTTAGCTTTGCTGAGCGCCAATTGGTCATGATTGAGTTGCTGCAAGGCAGAAACATCAATAATCAACGCCACACTGCCATCTCCCATAATTGTGGCAGCAGAGATCCCGGGCACTTTGCGATAGTTACTTTCGATATTTTTCACAACCACCTGATGCTGCCCAACTAATTGATCAACCAGCAAGGCATAACGACGGCCGGCACTTTGTACAATCACAACAATCCCTTTCGTCGGATCTGTTTTTGCATCAGGAATATCAAAAACACGGTATAACTTAATCAGTGGTAAATATTCTCCTCTGACATGCAGTAATTTTTCATCACCAGCCAGTGGATAAATATCTTCTTCCTGCGGTTGAAGAGAACTGACTACCGCACTCAATGGCAAAATAAACACTTCGTCATTCACTTTCACTGACATACCATCGAGGATTGCCAGTGTCAGAGGTAACAAAATCCGCGTCACTGTCCCTTTACCAGCCTGGAAGTTAATCTGGATTTGACCACCCATTTCCTGAATATTTCGCTTAACCACGTCCATTCCTACACCGCGGCCAGATACATCTGTTACAACTTCAGCAGTAGAAAAACCAGGCGCGAAAATCAACATAGCAACTTCTTCGTTACTCATGTTTTCACTAACTGATAGCCCTTGTGATATCGCTTTAGCCAGAATCTTTTCGCGATTTAGCCCGGCGCCGTCATCCACGACTTCAATACAGATATTTCCTCCCTGATGTTCAGCAGAAAGTGTCAGGTTGCCTGTTTCAGGTTTACCCACCGCAAGCCGAGCTTCTGGTTCTTCAATACCATGATCCAGACTGTTACGGACTAGATGAGTCAACGGATCAATAATCCGTTCGATCAAACTCTTATCCAACTCAGTGGAACTGCCAACCAAAGTGAGATCCACTTTTTTATTCAGCTTACTAGCCAGATCCCTGACTAAACGCGGGTAACGACTGAACACATATTCCATTGGCATCATACGGATAGACATCACAGATTCTTGCAAATCTCTGGAATTTCGCTGCAACTGAACCATGCAATTTAACAAATCACCATGAGAAGTCGGTTCAAGAGCGTTACAGTGCTGAGCCAACATAGATTGGGTAATGACCAATTCACCAACTAGGTTTATCAGTTGATCAACCTTTTCAACCGCAACCCGAATACTGGAAGATTCTGCCCGTTGACGTGGCGATCCAGCCGGTGGTGTCGGCGCAGGGCGCCCGACAGGCGGTGCTGAACCTTTTTCCGACGTGGTTGTTTTAACGACTTTAGCTGTATCTTGATTTTTAACTTTGTCTTTAGGTTCAGCTACCGGCAAAAAAGTGATCTGTTCCGGTTCAATAACAAAACAGAGTACCGCGGTGATATCGTCCTCTGTGGCTGATGTTACCAATGATGCTTCAACGCTATCCCTAGTCTGTTCAGCATCATAAACCTCCCCTAGATTACTCAGCTCATCAAGCATCAGAGATACTTCACGCTCTTTCAAACCAGAAAGGTGAACCCGAACTCTACTTTGCTGGTTTGCAGTCGCAGCAGGCTCCGATTTTAATTCCAGCTCAGATTCAAGCACCTCCGGCGTCACCGCATCTATAACAGACTCAACCCCGCCTTCATTCTCTTCCTGTACTTCTAATGCAAGCTGGCGCAAAGTCTCACAGATGTAGGTAAACGCACTTTCATCCGGCTCCTGAGAACTTTTATAGGCATCCAACTGTTGCTGCATAATATCTTTCGCTTCTAAAAACAGGTTGATAATATCAGTTGTCAGACTCATCTCGTCTCGTCTGGCACTGTCTAACAAATTTTCCAGAACATGCGTAGTTTGCTGTAGTTTGATAAAACCAAAAGTCGCAGCGCCACCTTTTATTGAGTGAGCACTGCGAAAAATAGCATTCAATTGCTCTTGATCTGGCTCATCAGGATTGAGCTGCAATAGATGCTGCTCCATATCCTCCAGCAATTCGTCTGCTTCATCAAAAAAGGTCTGATAAAACGCGGTAATATCCATTGTTACTTTGTCACCTTAGTCGGTATCACGATTAGGTTCAGCATTTAGGGATGCTGGCTGAGCTGATACTGTGATTTCATTGGACTGTTGTGTTGACCTGCTTTCAGCCGAATCCTTTCCAATCACCTCGTGAATTTCCTGACTATCATTAATAATCAAGGAATCGCTGCCGGTGTTTTGCTGTTCAATCCGCTCTTCCGCTTGTTTATTGAGCACTAAAATACTGATGCGACGGTTAACCGGTGCGCTGGCATCTTCTTGTTTCAGGCGAACCGTTGAAGCCATGCCAACCACCCGCAATATCTTTCCTTCATCCAGCCCGCCTATCAACAGCTCTCTCCTTGATGCATTCGCCCGATCTGCGGAGAGTTCCCAGTTACTGTAACCACGTTCACCATTGGCATATTTCAAGTCATCAGTATGACCGGATAAGCTGATTTTATTGGGAATATCGTTCAGGATTGGTGCAATAGCCCGTAAAATGTCACTCATGTAACTTTCAACTTTTGCACTGCCAACCATAAACATTGGCCGGTTTTCCCGGTCAATAATCTGGATACGTAACCCTTCATCCATCATGTCAATTAACAGATGTGGGCGTAATGCTTTAAGGCGAGGATCAGTAATGATCAATTGATCAAGTTGCTCACGCAGCCTATTTAATTTGCGAGCCTCATCATTAGCTTCAACGACTTCAACCTGACGCAGAATATCTCCTTCCTGATGAAGCACATCTTCCCCCCCTCCTGGAATAGGATTAGAGCTATCACTGCTACGCTCCCCTTTATTGATTGCAACTTGTAACGGAGTACGGAAATATTCTGCAATTCGGGTCAGTTCTTGCGGGCTGGAAATTGCCAGCAGCCACATAACCAGAAAAAATGCCATCATGGCGGTCATAAAGTCAGCGTAAGCAATCTTCCATGAACCACCATGATGTTTAATGCCATTTCTTTTACGTCTTTTTACCCTAATGACAGAGACGTTACGCGCCTTCATGCTTGTTCTTCAGTTTCTTGCTGGACTGGTGCTTTTACCCGGCGAACATGTTCTTCCAACTCAATGAAAGAAGGACGATCTGTGAGGTACAGTGTTTTACGGCCGAATTCAACAGCAATTTGCGGCGCATAACCATTCAGACTGGATAACAGTGTCACTTTAATACATTGCATCATTTTAATGTGTTCACCGCTGCGTTGACGTAGCAATGTCGCCAGTGGAGAGATAAAACCATAGGCCAGTAAAATACCAAGGAATGTCCCAACCATTGCATGAGCAATCAGCACGCCAAGTTCTCCTGCCGGGCGATCTGCCGAACCCAGAGCATTAACAACCCCCATAACAGCAGCGACAATACCAAAAGCAGGAAGAGAGTCCCCAACCATCGTCAAACTGGTTGCCGGGATCTCGCTTTCCTGTTCATAAGTTTCAATTTCTTCATCCATCAAAGCTTCAATTTCATGAGGATTCATATTGCCACTCACAATCAATCGCATGTAGTCAGTGATAAAATCCATCAAATGCTTATCCTTAAGCAAACGCGGATACTGGGTGAAAATATCACTTTGCTGAGGATGTTCGATATCTCGCTCTAATGCTAAGACGCCATGCATGCGGGATTTTGCCAGCAACCGGAAAAGCAGCGCCATCAGATCCATATACATCACTTTGTTATATTTAGATCTACGCATTACCTTTGGCAAAACACGCAATGTTGCCTTAATCGCTTTTCCGTTGTTACCCACAATAAAAGCACCGATACCAGCACCAGTGATAATTAAAAATTCAGCGGGTTGATAAAGTGCGCCTAAATGACCACCTACAATCAGGTAACCACCGATTACCGCACCAAAAACTACGATATATCCTAAAAATACTAACACGCGATATCCTTTAGCTAAGTTGGCGAGCGGATGGGAAGTTGAACAGTCTGAATCCAGAATGGTTGTGGTTTCAATACAGGTTACAGGAGAAAAAGTACTAATCTGTAACCTGTAGGAATAATTTTCCATTTAAATTCACACTGCGTGCTGAGCAAGTCCATCCAGCAGTTGTGAATTAGTATCGGCAGACTGAGAGGAAAGTTTACGTTTTTTTACTGCACGTGATGGCGGTTGGCAAAGGCTGCAAACAAAGCTATTCACAGGTTGATGAGCATGAGTAATAAAAGTTCCACCACAGGTACGGCACTGTGAAGGTTGCAACATGCCACTGTCGACAAAACGTACCAGAGTCCAGGCACGAGTCAACGCCAAAACCGGGGCGTCTCCTTCAACAGGAGGACATTGTTCAAGATAGAGTCGATACGCTTTAACAACAGCTTCTACACCTTCACAATAACCACTCTTGAGTAAAAAACGGTAGGCATTATAGAACATCGATGAATGAATATTCTGTTCCCACGTCATAAACCAATCTGTTGAAAAAGGCAGCATCCCTTTGGGCGGGGGACTCCCCCTCAATTCTTTATAAAGCTTAATTAATCGCCCTCTGCTCAATTGCGTTTCACTTTCAAGCATCTGTAACCGTGCCCCCAAAGTGATGAGTTCCATCGCCAACTGTATATCCTTAGCTTCTTGAACTATACTTTTCTCGGCCATCTCTTATGCTCTTTTTTTCACTGACGTATCGTCTTTCGAAGATAACTTCTGAAACAAATGAGTAGATAACAAAATGCCTGTATGTATTTGTTGTAAATCATCCACACGAGATTCCCTAGTAAGCTGCTGAATAGTTTCACTGTCTTCGAACCGGAAATTACAGACTAATTGATTAGTCTCAGCGAGCTTGACCAACTGAGGTAATGTCAATTCAGACAACGTATCAGCCATAGAATCACTAATACCTAAACGGAACATCGCTGATGCTTTTTCATGGTTAATTAATCGCTGAGCTAAAAGCAAATACGATAAATTTATGTCATAAATATGTTTGAGCAATTCAACCGTACTCATTTCTCTATCCCGTCCGATTACATTAAAAAATCAGTTAAGTGTTCGAAAAACCACTCGTGACAAAATTCCTAAAATAGCTTAGGGATTAATAATCTCTTACATAACTAAAATATACAGGCTTAGTCAGAGCAGTAACCATCCTTTGTATTACTTTTGATTCATCCAACTTCAAAAATATTACGGTAGTGAGCTACAAAAGTATTATTGCGTTACCTGATATAACATTTTTCATTGGCGATTAAGAATATTCTTAATGCGGAACAACTTTACTCCTGAATCATCAACTTATACAACGGAAAGAGGGCGCAATTTTAAATACTATGTGACATAACTCACAAAAACAAGGGCTTTTAATATGCATTTAATCGATGAATTGCTCATTAACCATTCAAACAATTAAATAAAATCCGAATTCTCAATTTTAATAAGTTAAATTATCTAAATAAAAATATTAGATATATTTTTTGATTTTATACGATCTATTAAACTTATAAATTTAAAATAACGATAAAAAATCCTATCCTGAGTCAAACTAACACCACAAAAGACAGTTTTATCCTTGAGTAACAAGTGTAAACAATAATCTTATTCTGAGATCCGGCATCTCCATTTGAACGATAAAACAGATTAATTTTATGTAAAATTTAGTTGCAAAAAAGATACTGGTATGATCACTTTTCGTTTAGATTTGTTCTTTTTTTTAACCAAAAGACTTAACTAAAAATGTATACCACTACGTGCAGATAACACTAACCATACAAAAATAGCATAAAATACAGTAAGATAATGAATAAAAAAAACAACTATAACAACATTTTATTGATTGTATAACAATCAATATCCAGCATAGAGATGGCTAGAAAAATCGGTCCATTTCGACTCCTGACAACCAAAATAGCAGCAAAAATCATTAGAAAAATTTATTAAAAATAATACTTCATAATATAATAATATGCAAAATCCTTCTATTGATTACTTTATCTTTTTTATCTTTAATCTTCATGCTTCAAATTAACTATTAATTAAATTTACTCATTGTCAATATATATATTTAAAAAACATTAGACATTTTAAATGGATTGAATATGACTTATTATCCTTAAAGTCTTCTTTAAAGTTCCATAAGTGATAAAATGCCAGAAACAAAATTTCAAAATTACACAAATATATAAATTTATTAAATATCTATCATAACTTTAATTAGCACCATGTATATAATACAAGAAATGGATAGTTTACATATTAATATTTAAATAAAAAATACACACCATTTCTGAACTAATCAGTTCTTATAATACAAACCAAATGAAATATTAAAAGTCATTTTTTTCATCTTTCATTATTTCATATGATATTTACGATCATCATCCCAAAAACACTATTTGAACATATAAAGAACATAGCTAATGACGTCACTAATGTATATCACAAACATTATTTTTTTATATGATAAGAATAGATAAAAAAATTAACTGCACAGGAAAAAAATAATTAATTGACATTTATTGCAAAAATAATCAATAGAAATAAAAATCAATATCATTTCCAACCAGAATAATGAAATTAATAATTATTGGTAACAGAAATACCCTGATATTTCATGAAAAAATGGAGTAAATAGAATTTTGATAAAAAATTTATTTTCCCATATAAATAGTAATGATAATTTTCCAAGTAATTATAATTATTCATCAAACATGACAGTTAATGCAACAACCGATTACAACCTAACCTAATCACAGAAAATACTCTCAGAGCAAAGACACTAAACCCAATAGTTCATCAAACAAAAATGGAATATAGCTATCGAGAATCATTATCAATTATGTAATCAATAACACTGGAAATGTCCCTGTTTTTTGGACAAAACACATCCTTTATGCGAACAATATATGAACATAAAATATTTGAGAAGGTAACAATTCAATACACTAATCTGGCTGAAATAAAACTCGACAATCAGAATCATTAACTAAAAAAACAACAAACACTAATATATATATCTAATAAATCAAAAATGACACAAGCTAGCTCTTCCAACACTATAGAATATCCAATATTTTTAATACCTCATTTATAATGTTCTTCCCAGGAACTGTTTAATCCATTTTATCCCAATATAAAAAACTAAGAAATATCACTCATCAGATCTTGTACTAGTAAACGAATATTTTGTACCAGAAAGAATGGAATAAAAGCTCAGCCAATCAACATTGAAAAAACATTACCAAAGTTCAAACTTGCCGTTATATTCAAGCACTTGATAATACTCCCTCTCGCTCTCTTCTCTTAACTACCCCTCATTTAACCCCCTTAAGTTCTTATCAAGGCTGGTAATATCTATCACTTTTTTTGCACTATCTGCACCTTTGCTAACAAAAACTCCTACATCAGCGGATCTCAATACCATAGCACTATTAATGTTATCATCAAGAAACCAACCGTATACCCGTTCGTTTGCAACACAAGATTTTTACGATGCGCAATTTAAATATCAATTTGATTTCATTTCTCAAGATTTCAGTAGCCATCAGCTCTGTTTGTTAGAATGCTAAAATAACTTTGAATTCTAACCCTACATCACGACAAATCCTGACACTAATAATAGTGTTACCCTTGGTAAGAACTCTTGCTACAGCTCCACTGTCTCTTAATACAGAAATAACAGGGACTACACTCCTCTCTACTGGCTCAGGGAAAGTTAGTAACTCCTGTAATATCATCACTCTTTTATCACCATAAAGATGACCAGCGTTTTTACTTTGTTATCGGATAAATATCGAACTGTTAAATTAATGCCCTAAAATCTTGTCTGATGGTAACCATTGGCTGCTTCCATTATTTTTTCACGACATTCTTCATCAAGCAGAATTATTATCTATTTTACTCTTATATAAGAACAAACTTAGATCATTTCTTCTACTTAGTCTTTGAAAATAATTGATATTTTCACTGAAAATTCTGAGCAGTAACGAGCAACTGATGGCAAACCAAATTAAATATCAACTCATCAATTTTTCTGTACCCACGAATGATACCTATATCAGGTTTATCACAACTAAATTCTGGCACAAGGATAACAATGTTAACAATCAATCCAGCAACAGTAACCAAGGCTAAAAATACCGCATCGAACGACTTTTACTTAGTACAGCCATTAACTAACAATATCATCCAAAACTATTACTGGTATAAAGCAAGTTTGTAATCAACTTGGCTTACGACCAAACGCAATCTGAAATCTACAGTCAACGATAAATTTAATTGTAACAATAGTAACTAATTTGACTAGGATCGACAAAACTACACAATGCAGTACTGTCACCACCGTTCTAATCACAATCTGAACAGTTTTGTTTGTAATTTATCCTTTCCAAAATCACCAGCATATAAATAAAAGTATCACAGGCGAAATATTCACCTTAATTATTCGTAAAAATAGCGCTAAATGGTTTCTTAATTACACGTTGCCTAACCGGGAAAACACACCATAGGCAACGCTTTGTTTGTTTCTTATGACGAACCACCATTCGTCAATGGTGATTCTTTACCGAACTAGTGATTTCTGTTTTATGCAAAAGATTTTCAGATCGGTGGTTCAGAAGCAATTTTCCAGTTTATTGAGCTAACGCTCTTTTCCAGACTTATGCGACAAACAATGGCTTCTATCTCTTTTTGCTCAGCCAGTGTTGCTAGCACTTCAGCACGCACTTCAAATTTTCCGGGTTGGACCCTATCAGCGAAACTCAGTGATTGTAACCTCACAGCTACGCCATTGAGAGCCTGTAATACTAAAGTTCTGACCAGAATTTCGTCATCACTGTCACACACTACGTGAATTTTATAACACTGTACCGGATCAATGGCTTGCTGCCTGGGCTGTAAATTAATACGTTGTGCTGCTTCACGTAACAATATATTTGCACAAAGAATAATCGCGGTTGCTATCGCGGCTAGCCAATATTGCCCAAGACCACACAGCACACCAATTCCAGCCGAGCACCATAGGGTTGCTGCGGTATTTAATCCACGAATATTCATGCCTTCCCGCATAATGACGCCAGCACCAAGGAAACCAATGCCTGAAACAACTTGCGCAGCAATACGACCGGCACTATCGGGTGAAGTTGTTATTGAACTGAGGATAAAAACTGCTGCACCAGTCGCAACTAATGCATTAGTTCTTAAACCGGCCATACGTTGGCGCCATTGGCGTTCAGCACCAATTAATGCACCAAAACACATAGCCGATAATAAATGAAAGACAAAAGGAGTTATTAACATGACATTCTCCATACAACCAAATGGATAAATAATCATGTGCATTTATTTTGCACACAGAAATGTATGCTGAATGTTTAATTCAGCCCTATTTTCTGTCCATACCAGGAGGTAACAAAGCGTAAATATATAACAGCATAATAAAAACCCAATATACTATCTTGGTTACTTAACTAAGTACCAGATAACGCTATTTTTTGAGTAAGTACAGCTCAGATATTTTGAGTAGCACTGCCCGCTTTATTTGGCAAGCAGCAAATCAGAAGGGATAAACAGCTTGCCGTTTTATTGTCTATTTAACTGAAAACTTTGACTGTCCAATGGTTATCTCTCCAATAAAATTTGCACGAAGTATAATCAGGAGTAATTAATAAGTAAAGAAAGATATGACTCTAACCAACAAAAAGCCCACCGCTATAGAAAGTAGCGACAGGCTTAAAAAATCATCCAAGCAATCAGATAGCTGTTACGTTTGCTGCTGCTGGACCTTTAGCACCATTTTCAATGGTGAATTCTACGTTCTGGCCTTCTGCCAAAGTTTTGAAACCGTTACCCTGAATGGCAGAGAAGTGAACGAATACGTCTTTGCTACCGTCAGCTGGGGTGATGAAACCGAAGCCTTTAGACTCGTTGAACCACTTCACTTGACCTTTCATTTTGTCAGACATTGTGACTTTCCTATATATCAAAAAAATTTTGCCACCATTGGGCATGTATTGGCCAGTTATATCAGCTATTACTTATGGAGGCACTAAGAAGGAAACGCGTCAACAAAGGCTATCTGAGGATAACACTTACACATAACTCATTAACTCAAGATGTCGTACATAAAGTAGGTCTGTTTATCAGGCCGGCTGCATTAACTCATGATAGAAAAGGAATAGCAACCTTTTTATGCATTGGTTTTTTAAAAAAAATATTTATGCTCACTATTAGAACAACAATTTAACAATTAGAGTTACTCGTTATAAATTTTTTTGATTTATTCAACCATTATCTTAATGAAAGCATTAATGTTAATCTCAGTCAATAACAGTTGGCAGATTAAAATAAGACAACTGATCTACGTAAGATTACCTACCCCATGCTAACCTTAAAGACAAATAGTTATGAAAATATTTCTCTTTTCCTTTGCTTAATCAGGTCAATATATGAATATCATTAAACAGATACTGGTTCAGGATCTTGAACGAATCAACATTGAAGAACAACGTGGTGGTAAACCTCGTTTTAACAGCCAGTTTATCAGTAACCATCCTTACCTTTGCCTGGCTATGCTTGTATCCTACCTGCTTCTCGCGGCACTTATTTGGTACTCCCCATATTTTAGTTCACTTTCACTGCTAGCCTTTACTGTACTATTCATTATTATGTCAGCGATTTTATTATTCGAAATCAAACCAGTGTATCGGTTTGATGATATCGGCGTACTTGATCTACGAGTATGTTACAATGGCGAATGGTTCGTCAGCGAAAAAATCTCAGATTGCGCAATCAAAGAGCTTTGTTCCCATCCCCATGTTGCATTAGCAATAAAAGATGAAATCAAACGTATTATACAAATGAAAGGTGAAATTCATTTTTATGATGTTTATATCATAGCATTTCCTGAACAATCACATATAACAACATCGTTACCGATCATGGGTAGTCGATAATGAACAAAAGTACTCAATTTCAGTAAAATAGTACAGTTATAAGGCAATACGCTCATATGACAAACAAATAACAAAATAGTACGCTTTTTTGCGTTGACAATGTTTCCATTGATCGCTAGTATTCGCCCCGTTCCCAAGAACGATTCCTCCATAGTTCAGTCGGTAGAACGGCGGACTGTTAATCCGTATGTCACTGGTTCAAGTCCAGTTGGAGGAGCCAAATTCAAGTCTAGAGATGCTAAAGAGGATCTCTAGTGTGCATGAAATAGCTAGAAAAAGTAGTTAACATGCAAAAAGCCCAATGTGGATTGGGCTTTTTTCTATATAAACAGCCACACATTCGTGAGCACCAAGCCAGTTAGTCCAAAACTACCTTGTAAGTTTTCTCTTTAGATTTATGCAATATATTCGCTTCACCAACAAATGATATTTCGTAATGAATTTTCACTAGGCCATTACCTATATAATTAAAGAAATCAATTCCACCCGGTTGACTATCGGCATTTTTTTCAGGATTAATTACAGCCAATTTGAAAACATTATCTTCACCACTTTGTAAAGAATCTATCTTTAATACCAACTGCCCTGCATCCCGATCGTCAGCAGAATATCCTCTTATATGTACTGTACCTTTTTTCAATTGCTTGTCTTTAAGTTTAACATCGCTAACCGAAATATTGATGTCATACTCAATAATACTTTCACCAATTGGTCGGCCCCTACTTTCATCATACTCTTCAATGTAAGGTACTTCCAAATCGCGATGGATCTGAACCGTCTCAGAACCTTCATCAAGTTCTACAAGTACACGTTGAACAGCCGAAAATCTAGCAGTACCGCTTTCACTAACAGTATAATAAAGGCTATCATGCTTACCTTCAGTAAGGAGAGCATTTTTTACAGGCAAACTACGAATATCACCACTATTTTGTACACCAGGAACAACTTCAACATTGTTATTATCAAAAACAAATTTCAATTCATGTTTATCTAATATATTGGAATCAGTGAAAAGTACTTTAACTCCTGCTTTTATATCATCACCACTAATGACATTATCATAATACGCTGGATATACAGGTGCAGCCAATCCTACTGATTTCAATTTAAATCGATTCAGAACCGCTTTCGCTACCACACCACCACTCGCATCCGTGACTTCAGCCTCAAAACCAATTGTAGCGTTAACCTTCTGATCTGTTTTAATTTTTACTAATATTTCAAATGCTCTACTAACAGGATTGAATGCGTTATCGCTACTTACAACTTCATATTCGCCCTCATTCAAACCATTCACTACAATTTTACTTTTGTAAGTATCTAATGGTACAGAACCATCATCATCCTGTAGAACGACATATAATCGCAATGGAACGTTAAACCAATCTTTATGTGAAACCCAGTTAGCGACATCAGTATTAATTAAAAACTTCATGACTTTTCCTCATCTGTTTTATATAAATCACCAGAAAATTAGCCACTCTTTTCGGGGAGAATATTATTTGCTTATTTTATATTTAAAACTAATTTCACCTCCTCACCAACTATTTAATTTAAGATGTTTTCTGAAATAGTTTTTATTCATTTCATTTATATGTACATACAAATATATTATTAAATTGATAATATTTTAGTGCACTAGAAGTAAATGAAATTTCATTATCAATGGCAAACCCTTTAATATTCGATCTGGCGTGGATTAAATTATGATTGCCAAATCAGAGCTTAGATAACAAATTACTTTTTCAGTTAATAAGTATAAACGATAAAATCCGATAATAAATATCAAAATACAATAAGCGATCTGTTAAAACAGATAAAATAGGAAAATTACCATTAAATATAAAAAAACCATAAATAACCCAAAAATAAAATTATCTGATATATATTTGATTATATTTTCAATGCTCATGACTAATTATTTTATAAATAGAAAATATAGATGATATTTTCACCATATAATTATCATAGACAAACATCAGTTAATTCTCATACTTCTTGAACTGAAAAATTCAATCGACTAAAAAATATCACCTTGAACACCGGTTAACCAATCAAACTCAATTTTCACTTTTCCCCTTTGACAAGCCCAAAATACCCAGATATTATTCGCCTCGTTGTCAAGGACAATTCCTCCATAGTTCAGTCGGTAGAACGGCGGACTGTTAATCCGTATGTCACTGGTTCGAGTCCAGTTGGAGGAGCCAAATTCATAAGAAGCCCGCCTAGTGCGGGCTTTTTGCACTCCTAAATTCCACTATTTGCTTACAGCATAATATAATAATTCTGATCAACCTGCTTCCTATAGCATACATCTCCAGCAAATACCCCCTATTCGGCATAAAAACAGATCAATAAGTTTAGTTTGTCAGCAAACAAACCATTTTTGTTATTTTCTGCTTTGACAAAGCAAAAACATACCGTTAATATGCACCCCGTTCTTAAGGAGTTCCTCCATAGTTCAGTCGGTAGAACGGCGGACTGTTAATCCGTATGTCACTGGTTCAAGTCCAGTTGGGGGAGCCAAATTATGAGAATCCCGCTTAATGCGGGATTTTTGCTATTCTGACCTCTCTACTTAATTCTCCACTACTATTTACTCACAACATAAGCAAAATAATTCTATTCAACTCACGCTTTCAGAATAAAATTCCATCAATCATCAGTTGATTAGCATAAAAACACAACAAAAAGTGTATTTTGACAGCAAACAAACTATTTTTATTATTTTCTACTTTGACAAAGCTGAAACATATCACTAATATACGCCTCGTTGTGAAGGAGTTCCTCCATAGTTCAGTCGGTAGAACGGCGGACTGTTAATCCGTATGTCACTGGTTCGAGTCCAGTTGGAGGAGCCAAATTCATTTCTTTTTTTACCCTCATATTTTATTTTTCCCTTTGTTATAAGAAAATCCACCTCTGATTACCCTAACCTAATTGATTTAGCTGGTAATTTTGCTAAAAATTATATTCATTAATAGCTATTCGACCATTTTAGCTTTATCATCCATTCCCGGCCTGAATATGCTGAACTCAGCATCTTTCGTTCCTATCATATATACTGGAGCCGGTTTTTCATGACCACTGAATCATACACAATAAAAATCCGCCGCCCTGATGACTGGCACATTCATTTCCGCGATGGTGAAATGCTAAAAACTGTCGTTCCCTATACCAGTCATTACTTTGGCCGAGCTATCGTCATGCCTAATCTACTTTCGCCGATTACAGAAGTGGTCAGTGCCAAAGCCTATAGGGATAGAATATTGGCAGCCATTCCCGAAGGACATAACTTCCAACCTCTTATGACCTGTTATCTTACTGACACTACTGAAAGTTCTCAGATAGAAATAGGTTATAAAGAAGGCATTTTTACCGCCTGTAAGCTCTACCCTGCCAATGCCACAACCAATTCAAGTCACGGTGTCTCTGATATAAAGAATATTTATCCACTATTAGCAGTGATGGAAAAACTGGGGATGCCTCTGCTCGTTCACGGTGAGGTTACTGCTGCTCATATTGATATTTTTGATCGAGAAGCCCGTTTTATTGAACAAGTTATGGAGCCTCTACGTAACCAGTTCCCAGCACTGAAAGTTGTGTTTGAGCACATAACGACCAAAGAAGCTGCACAATATGTGCTGGAAAGCGATGACAATCTGGCAGCGACATTAACTCCACAACATCTCATGTTCAATCGCAACCATATGCTGGTTGGCGGGATTCGTCCACACCTGTACTGTCTGCCTGTGCTGAAACGTAATGTGCACCAAGAGGCTTTACGGGCAGCCGTCGCCAGTGGCTGTGATCGCTTCTTCCTGGGCACAGACTCGGCACCACATGCACAACATAGAAAGGAATCCTCCTGTGGTTGTGCCGGCGTTTTTAACGCACCATCAGCGTTACCTGCTTATGCAACCGTGTTTGAAGAGATAAATGCATTACAGCATTTTGAAGCCTTCTGTTCACTTAATGGCCCTAAATTTTACGGGCTGCCTGTCAATGAAGGCTTTATCGAACTGACTCGCAAACCTTTTCCCATCATTGAACACATCGATTGCAACAATGAAAGACTTATTCCATTTTTAGCTGGCGAAGATGCCCGTTGGGATGTGAAAGTAGTAGATTGATATAACATGGGGATAGTCATTATCCCCATTAATTTACATAGTTATCAATGCACCAACAAATTGACTCATAATTCCTAACAAAAAACCTTCTTACTTTCATTAAAAAGCATATACTAACTAATGACTCATTCGAGAATGAGGTAGTTTGCTCTTAGTCAATGATATTAATAAATAATGCAGTGATCTGATTAGGAGGTTTTATGGGCAGTAAAGATGAGGTTATTCAAACGCATCCTGTTGTAGGTTGGGATGTGAGTACCGTTGATACATATGATGCAATGATGCTACGCCTTCACTATTTGTCCTCCCAAGATCAAACACCAGAACATGTCATGGTAGATCGCACCTTATGGTTGACAACTGACATTGCAAAGCAATTGATATACATCCTCCAGGCAGGAATTGAAAAGATCGAATCTTCAGAATACAGCGATCTAAACCATACGAAACATTAATAATCTTAAACCCGGACACCCGTATAAATGGGTGTCCGGCTAGGAGACACATCAATTCATCTCAAAGATTTTGTCTGGAATACCATATCACTATATAATAATTTCGGATTAAGTTAACTTAACCATCACAATTGCCGAGTTGACTACTAATATATGGGGCGTTTATTGTGAGTTTGGCCAAACAGGAACAGGGATGTACAATAATGAAAATCTTAGTTGTTGAAGAGTGCTATTATACCCGTTCAGGTATCAGCGAATTTTTAAAGCAGAGCGATAATGCTGAAAATCTTGAAATCGTTGACTCGCCTTCAATCAACGAGGCTATAGATATTGTAACTCATTTTTCTCCTGATATCGTTCTGGCTAATTTGACACACTATTGCCATCATGCCAGTTACTGTTCCGATTTACAGAAATTTATTACTCTTATAGATAACACGCGTATATATATATACCTTAATAGCGCTTATCCTTATTGTGACAATCATATTGCATTGAAGGATAATGCTTTTATTCTGGCAAAGAAAAATCTTACCTATCTGCTTAATAAAATTAGCAAAACTACATTGCAGGAAATTCAGAGACATAAAGCGACAGTCGACCAATGTTGCTCTATCTTCAGTCCTCAAGAGCATAAAGTTATCGATTACTGGATGAAAGAAACGCCTAATTACAAGATATCACAAAAGTTAAAGATCAGTAGTAGCACAGTCTATTCCCATAAAAGACACATTACTGAAAAGATGAATGTGCGTAATAGAATTGAACTCTGCTTTATTTACAATGTATTTAAATATCTCTATTAAAGTCTCCTTTAACTAAATCGAATAAGCTGGCACATTGCTCTCTGTGCCAGCGATTAATCACATTATTCAACAGACTGTATTGAAGTACTGCTCAATCCATCCTGTAGGCGATGCCGGGATTTATTAAATATTTTAGCTCCATTTTCACGACCGGCACGGCGAGAACGCTGTTCGGTTTCCGGTAACCTTATTTCTTCTCTGCACGCTTCGCTACAACAGCCTTCAAATTTAGTCGCACACTCTTGGCACTGAATAAATAACAAGTGGCACCCTTCATTCTTACAATTAGTATGACTATCGCAAGACGCACCACATTGATGGCAATGAGCAATCACCTCATCTGAAATACGCTCTCCCATCCGCTCATCAAAGACAAAGTTTTTACCAATAAAACGTACCGGTAATCCCTGTTCCCTCGCTTTACGGGCATATTCGATAATACCGCCCTCTACGTGATAGACGTTTTTAAAGCCATTGTGCAACATATAAGCACTGGCTTTTTCACAACGAATACCACCGGTGCAGTACATTACAATATTTTTATCCTTATTATCCTGCAACATTTCCACCGCCATTGGCAGTTGTTCACGGAACGTATCAGAAGGAATTTCAATTGCATTTTCAAAATGCCCGACTTCATATTCATAGTGATTGCGCATATCGACAAATAGCGTATCAGGATTATCCAGCATCTGGTTGACCTGCTCTGCTTTAAGGTACTCGCCGGTTCTTGATGGATCAAAAGTTTCATCTTCAATCCCATCAGCCACTACTCGGTCACGTACTTTCATACGCAGAACCCAGAAAGATTTCCCATCATCATCCAGAGCAATATTCAGCCTCAAATTATTCAATGCAGGATCAACGCTATACAATAACGCCTTGAATGCTTCCAAATTATGAGTTGGCAGACTTATCTGAGCATTGATCCCTTCTTTCGCAATATAAACCCGGCCAAATACTGAGAGGTCGGTAAATTGTTGATACAAGCTGTTACGAAAAGCCAGAGGATCTAAGATATTAAAATATTTGTAAAAAGAGATGGTAGTACGAGGCTGGGTCTCCGCCAACATACGTGCTTTCAGCTCTCTATTAGAAATGCGGTTGTGTAACACTGGCATGGTGTACTTTCCTGAATTTCAAGTCATAAAATAGGGATGTATAAGTGATAGCCTCCGCTATCAAGCGTAATATGATAACGAAAATGATTTTCAACGAGTAGTCATTTGTAACGCAGCGATAGGAAATCAGTGGTAAAACGGGAGGCGCCCCTCCCATTAGTCGAGCATGCAGCCCTTTGCACACAAGTAATAGGATAGATAAGTCAAACAGCCGACAACCCGCAGGTTTAACTGGCAGTAACTTAATCCTTATCAGGGCTGGAACCAATCATCAGCGCTTTCCCATGTCTCCTGTAGAATCTCTTCAACGGCTTTCCTGTCATCAGGATTGCCGCCACGAACAGATAGCCCATCATGACTTGCCAGCTTTACATTGGTTTTAATATCAGGCCATCGACGTCTAAGACGCTTATCCAGTTCTTCTGCAAGCGCAGGGACAGCACCTTTTGGCAGTTTTTTAGATTTATCGATAGTGACTTCTACATGCATAATTTTTCCCTCCACAAACAACACTGTTCATATAAACAGTAGTATTATCTACATGAATTGTAAATAGCTCTGTAAAACTATTTTAATTTTTATTTATCAGTAAATTATGAACTACCATTCTTCCACCAATGGCAAAACGGGATAATAAATAAGCATACCACCATCGACTAAAATTGAGATCATAAACATTTCACATTTGAAAACTTCGATATCCCGTTAAAAAATGTCACAATAGAGGAACTATTTTTTCCATCTTATTGGAACTATAAAAACCCGAGAATCCATGATACAAGCACCTTCTTTTCAACGTTCACTACTTCATCCCCGTTATTGGCCTACCTGGTTTGGTATCTGTCTGCTTTACTTACTGGTTCTGCTCCCCTATCCCGTTATTTACTGGATAGGCACTCGTCTGGGCAGGTTTTCTATGCGCTTTCTGAAAAAACGAGCCAAAGTTGCCGAAAGAAATCTTGAGCTATGTTTTCCTGATATGTCACAGGAGAAACGCGACGCACTATTAATAAAAAACTTCGAATCCGTCGGAATGGGAATATTTGAAACGGGTATGGCCTGGTTTTGGCCTGACTGGCGGATAGAACGCTGGTTTAAAGTGACTGGGCGAGAAAATATTCAGAAAATTCAAACTACCGGGCAAGGAATTATTGTTATTGGTATCCACTTCCTGACGTTAGAACTCGGCGCCCGTATTCTCGGTTTGCTCAATCCAGGCATTGGCGTCTACCGCCCGAACGATAATCCGGTTATGGATTGGTTACAAACATGGGGACGACTGCGCTCCAACAAATACATGTTGGATAGAAAAGATGTCAAGGGCATGATCCGCTGCCTAAAAAACGGCGAAATTGTCTGGTACGCTCCCGATCATGATTACGGCCCGCGAAAAAGTGTATTTGCACCGTTATTTGCTGTTGAACATGCTGCAACAACCACCGGCACTTCAATACTTGTACGTCTCGCTGATCCGGCAATGATCCCATTTACCCCCCGTCGTCTGCCTGACGGAAAAGGTTATGAATTGATTATTCAACCAGCAGTAGCAGGATTTCCAAAAGACGATGAAGTAAAAGCGGCTGCTTTCATGAACAAAGTCGTAGAACAGGAAATTTTACAAGCACCTGATCAATACATGTGGTTACATCGTCGTTTTAAAACCCGACCCAAGGGTATGCCTTCTCTATACGGGCAAGCTGATAAAGTCCATTAAATTCATTAACGGCTGCTTCTTCACCCAAGAAGCAGCCATAATCGCTTTCTCATACCATACAACCCAATAATTGACTATCTCATTTCAACGCTGAGGTTATACTTTTTAATTTAATTTATTTCTAATTTTTATATAAAAAATAAGGAGTAATCTAATATTTCCGAATAAATACTAAGTTGACAATCAAATCACTTTACTTTTCCTACATTTCACTATTACCGTTAATATCTAGCCCTTAAAAAGATGTCTTATATATTATAGTTATTACTTAATTTATTATTTTAAAATATTTTTCCCATAAAAATACATTGAATATAAATAGAAGTAAGTCAATAGGCTTCATCCTCATTTTAACCTATCAATTATGAGAAATGAGATTTATGTCAGATTTTACTCTGAAAAGTGGAATATAAGTAAGAGATATCCTACTTGTTAATAAAATTGACCGGAAAATATGTTAAAAATATATTAACAAGACATGACATCATTTAATAAAAACGTGGCTTTTTTGTCTACTCTAAACCTAAATTTGAAAGAGCTTTTTAAAAGCTTTATTTGTCACACACACCGCACTCTTGGAGTGTAGTCTTATAGGAAAACTTAGATGCAATCCTCCATTAACAATACAAAAACCAGAACTTTTTTTGGGCATCCTTACCCATTAAGTTCTTTGTTCTTCACAGAAATGTGGGAACGTTTCTCTTACTACGGCATTCGGCCACTGCTGATCTTGTTCATGGCTGCAACCATCTATGATGGTGGTATGGGTATTCCCCGTGAACAGGCCGCGGCTATTGTCGGTATCTTCGCAGGTAGTGTTTATCTGACCGCACTGCCCGGTGGTTGGCTGGCGGATAACTGGTTGGGTCAACGTCAAGCAGTCTGGTATGGCTCAATCATTATTGCACTAGGGCACCTGTCTATCGCTCTTTCCGCTTTCTCGAGTCATCACCTGTTTTTTATCGGTTTACTACTGATCGTATTAGGAACAGGGCTGTTTAAAACCTGTATCACCGTGATGGTCGGCACACTGTATAAAAAAGATGATCCACGCCGTGATGGGGGATTTTCCCTATTCTACATGGGGATTAATCTCGGTTCCTTTATCTCTCCATTAATTACCGGATTATTAATTCAAGACTATGGCTGGCATTGGGGTTTTGGTATTGGTGGGCTAGGAATGCTAGTTGCCCTACTGATATTCCGCTTCTACGCGGTTCCCCTGATGCGCCGTTACGACAAAGAGGGTGGATTGGATTCAAACTGGGATCGCCCTACAGTCAAACGTAAAAATGTCGGCAAATGGGTTTTTACCGCTATTCTCTCTATGATGGCGATCATTGCCCTACTTGCCCTCGGTATTATTCCATTTAATCCAGTGGCCGTGGCCAGCACGATGGTCTATGTCATCTCATCCTGTGTAACACTTTACTTTATCTATCTGTTCCTGTTTGCTGGTTTAAGTGGTAGTGACCGTTCCCGTCTGTTAGTTTGTTTTATTCTGTTAGTATCCGCTGCCTTCTTTTGGTCTGCATTCGAGCAAAAACCAACCTCATTTAACCTGTTTGCCAATGATTATACTAACCGCTTAATGATGGGATTTGAGATCCCAACAGTATGGTTCCAATCAATCAACGCACTATTCATTGTCCTACTGGCCCCCATATTCAGTTGGCTCTGGCCTGCGTTGGCCAAAAGTAATATTAACCCAAGCAGTATCAGTAAATTCATTATTGGTATTCTGTTCGGTGCCGGTGGTTTTGGTTTGATGATCCTAGCGGCCCAGAATGTATTAGCAACAGGTGAAACTGTTTCTCCACTCTGGCTGGTCGCAAGTATTCTGTTGCTGACACTCGGTGAACTGTGCCTTAGCCCAATTGGGCTCGCAACGATGACGATACTGGCCCCATCCCGAATGCGCGGTCAGGTAATGGGCTTGTGGTTCTGCGCAAGTGCACTGGGTAATCTGGCTGCTGGCCTGATCGGCGGGCATGTACGCGCGGATCGACTGGACAGCCTGCCTGATCTGTTCTCCCGTGTATCTTTGGCTCTAGTTATTTGCGCAGTCGTATTGATGATGTTAGTTGTCCCTATTCGTCGCTTGCTTAACAATGCTGATAAATCAGAAGCAAAAGCTCAATAATATCGATAATCAGCATAAAGCCATCTTATGATTCAGATGGCTTTATGCCCTTAACAACAAATCCATCAATGCACTGCCGTTATGATTGATGGCTTAACTATCTGTTTCACATTCAATGACTCCGCTTGATATGCATGATTACGCACATCCCATAGTTCAACGGCATGCTGAATATTCAGCCAAAACTCTGCGGTGTTCCCCAAAGCCGCTGCCAATTTGATCGCCATAGGAACGGTCAGCGAACCTTTATCATGCACAATCCTGCTTAATGTATTACGGTGAACACCCATAGCTTCCGCAAGCATATTAATTTCAATATTCAAAGGCGCCAGAAACTCACTCACCAATATTTCACCCACTGTCGCAGGGCGACGTTTTGTATTTCTCATTATTATTTCCCTCAGTTTAATAGTTATGAGGATCCAGATATGTATCAACTGCAATACCATCAATCCATTGAAAAATAAGCCTGTATTGCCTGTTTACTCTTATTGAGCACCATCCCCTTAAATAACCATTTAAATGTTCAAAATGGTTTCCCGGAGGGATTCTTAAATCAGCTTCTTTAACCGATGCATCCAGAATTTGTAGTTTTCTGTATAACGCACGCTGTAAAGATGCAGGTATGCATTTGTGCGGTAAATCCTGTTCGTAAAATCTTTCTAGCCATCTATCCTTGAATTCAACAGCCATAACATCCTCGTTGTTTGTATATTACGCACAATCATATTGTGCATCAAGTCATAAAATGCTGAAAATATCATTTGGCTTTACGCAACCTGGCTGGAGTACAACCATAATGTTGACTAAATGCAAAGGTAAAAGCTGACTGGGAGGCATAACCAGACAGAAAAGCAATGTCAGCCAGAGTCCTATCACTGTAAGCCAACAGATTGTAGGCAAATTCCATTCGGCACATTTTTAAATAAGCCATTGGACTCATCCCTGTCGCCATAAAAAGTTTACGACGCAAGGTACTGGCAGATACTGCGCAAATATCAGCCATATCCATCACCGTCACTTTCTCATGCAGACGCCCAACAAGCCCCTGATGCAGTTTGACTATCAACGTTGAAGACGAGCCTACTTGTGGTAGTTGAGCAAGCAGCAAACGGGCAGCATCAGCGTGATTAGCGGGTGGCTGAGGGTAATCATGCAACCACTTAATAAGAGCAAGGGCAGAATCAGGTAAGGGTTGCCAGAAAGAATCACTATGTAATTGATTAAACAGTGCCGAAGGCAACTCCAGCACCAATTGCTGATTTTCACCACTAGCGAAAAAGCTGTGTTTCGCATCCGGTGGGATCATAACAACATTTCCAAAACTAACGGTACTTTGTTGTCCTTCTACGTTTAACTCAAGTTGTCCGTTATAGCCAAAAACGAACTGCCATAACCCTTGGTGGCTATGGCTAATTGTTTCAGCAGAATACTGGCGTAAATGTAATGAAGGTAATTGAACAGCCATATTTATTGTCGCTGATTAAAATACACTCCATTTATTCGACAACAAAATAGCGTGGTTTACAATAATTTATGACCATTCGGGACAGGAAGAGTAAATTCTGCGATCACCACCGCACCATTTTCATCCATACTGCCGGTTAACAACACCTCTGATTTAACACCAGCAATCCGTTTTGGTGGAAAATTGCATACACAAAGCACCTGACGACCAATTAATTGTTCAGGTATGTAATGCACAGTTATCTGGGCGCTCGAGCTTTTAACGCCCAACTCGCCAAGATCAATTTGTAATTTATAGGCAGGTTTGCTGGCTTTAGGATTCAATTCTACTGAAATAATTGTGCCAATCCGCATATCGACTTTCTCAAAGTCAGCCCACTCGATTTGTTCCATATATTCTTCTCCTTTAGTGCGAAGTGATTATATTCACATGCTATTGGAGAAAATTCTTTCGAAAGAGCGTCAATAATTGTCGACAAACTGCCTATTTTTTCCGACAGGTCATTCACTTCACTATCGAGTTGCTTTAAGTCACGGTTATTCCCGATCAAAAAAGTTATCTCTGGTCATACCGTTATTCTCTTTAACACGCGCAGCACGTTCAATATCCTGACGGATTTTCTCATTGACACGATCATTAAACTCTCGACTCTTCCGATTAGATTCATCTTCTCGTAACTGCCTTGCCAGTTCCCGTTTCTCCGCCGCTTGATTATCTGCAATGAGTTCATTCACATCCCAATACCCGGATTTAAGATTTTCCCGTTTTTTTAAATACTCCTCAGATGGCTTATTATCAACCGGAATATCACTTTTGTAATCAAAATTTGAGGCAAATACCTGGAAAGAAATTGCAGATAAAACAGCAAAAATGTAACGCGATCCTTTAATCATCCTATTGTCCCTCTTCAAAACCATAACTTCGCACAACCATTAAATAATTATTGCCAATAGGAATCAATAATATTTAGGCACAACAAGCGGATTATCCATATCAGGTTTATATTTTATTAAAATTGAGCTTCCACCAGCCCGGTAAAAATTAACCCGCCAAAACATGCGGGCTATGAGTCATTAATAAAATTAATCCAGAAGTACAAGACAATTAAATCGATTTTCCTTGCCGATAAGCCAGAGCTACCGCCAAAGATTGCACTAAACACAACGTAGCAGACTGAGAACGGAATGCATCCACCTGTGCTTCTTTAACCACAAAACAAACATCACTAAAACTGGCAAGCGGGCTAATCTGGCTATCGGTAATCACAATCTGTTTTGCCCCGGCTTTCGCCGCCCGTTCACTGACCATCAGGGTTTCTTCTGCATAAGGGGTAAAACTGATTGAAACGACAACATCTTTTTCCCCAATTAAATTAATCTGCTCCCTGAACATTCCTCCCAAACCATCCACGAGTAAAGGGCGACATTCCAAGTGGTTCAATGCATAAGAAAGATAAGCCGCCACACTAAAAGAACGGCGCAGTCCAATAATGTAAATATTCTTAGCTTGAGCCAATAAGTCTACGGCATTCCTTAAATCTTCAGGGGCCGTCCTGGCAGCTAGCTGTTGCATAGCCTGCACATTTGAACGAGCAAATTCCTGCAAAATATGTTGAGGGTCTTCCGGTGGCTCCTGTTCGCCATCCAACGCCCTAAATAACCTGGCCCGGTCTGCATAACTGGCGGTTTCTTCCACCATATGCATACGGAATAGCTGTTTCATTTCATTAAAACCACTGAAATCAAACGCATTAGCGAAACGAATTAATGTTGATGGAGGAACATCAGCTTCTTTGGCAATCACAGCAACAGTATCAAAAGCGACACTATTGGTATTATCCAGCACATATCGAGCTACTTGTTGCAGGCGTTTACTCAATTCACTATAGCGTGAACGGACTTGTTCTTGAAATTCATTCAGATTCGATGCGACAGACATAAATCCCCCATAAAATTTATCGTCGGCAATTGTAATCGTTTTACAGTGTAAGCTGAATCATATTTCATTTTTATAGTTAAAAATGAAATACATAATCCATTCATTGTAATGATTTATTATTATCACTATATTGATTAACATCTAATTAATCACCTAATTATCGGTAATTCATAAAAACTTTACTCCGATCACACTAATTGCCTTTTATTCCAAATCATATTGAAAACAAAATAAATATTTCATATACCTATTATCAAAGTTTCTGATTCAGTACTAACATCAAATCCGCAAAAGAGGCTCAGAATGGAACAAGTACAGAATTATGTTAATGGGCAACTCACTCCTAGTCATAGCACCCGCTTTTATCCGGTTTTTAATCCAGCGACGGGAAAACAGATACGCCAGGTAACATTAAGTACAGCTCATGAAGTTGAACAAGCAATTGAAGCCGCTCATCAGGCTTACAGTGAATGGTCTAAAGTTTCACCTCTCAAGCGTGCTCGTGTCATGTTCCAGTTCAAGGCATTGCTGGAAACCAATATCGACAAACTGGCGCGATTGATTTCAGAAGAACATGGAAAAATCTATTCAGATGCCCTCGGTGAATTAACTCGCGGTCTGGAAGTGGTTGAATTTGCCTGTGGCATTCCTCATCTACAAAAAGGTGAACATTCAGCTAATACCGGAACAGGTATAGACAGCCATTCATTAATGCAGCCTTTAGGCGTTTGTGCCGGCATTACCCCCTTCAACTTCCCGGCAATGGTTCCTATGTGGATGTTTCCTATCGCATTAGCGACAGGGAATACTTTCGTATTGAAGCCTTCAGAAAAAGATCCTTCTCTCGCGATTGAATTAGCAATACTACTTAAACAATCCGGTTTACCCGATGGCGTATTTAATGTTGTCAACGGCGATAAAGAAGCCGTTGATGTACTACTAACAGATCCACGTGTACAAGCTGTCAGCTTTGTTGGCTCGACTCCTGTCGCTGAATATATCTACACTACCGCCTCAGCTCACGGGAAACGCTGTCAGGCTCTGGGTGGTGCAAAAAATCACTGTATTCTGATGCCAGATGCCGACCTTGATATGGCCAGCAATGCTATTACAGGTGCGGCTTTTGGCGCAGCCGGCGAACGTTGCATGGCACTGTCTGTTGTATTGGCGGTTGGGGATGAAACGGCAGATGCATTAATTGAAAAATTACGTCAACAGATCAGCAAAATGTCTGTCGGTCCCGGTATTGTCGCAACGAAAGAAAACGATATGGGACCCGTTATCTCCGCCCAACACCAAGCTAAAATCTGTGATTACATCGATAGTGGCGAAAAACAGGGGGCTAGTCTGTTAATTGATGGCCGTCAACTCAAGGTTTCGGGTTATGAAAATGGCTATTTTATTGGCCCGACGCTGTTTGATAACGTCACGCCAGAGATGAAAATCTATCAAGAAGAGATCTTCGGCCCCGTTCTATCAATTGTCCGTGTACCCGATTATGCCACCGCATTAACATTAATTAATGTCCATCAATATGGTAATGGTACCGCGATATTCACCCGCGACGGAGAAACTGCTCGCCAGTTTAGCGAAGATGTACAAGCAGGTATGGTAGGCGTCAATATCCCCATTCCGGTACCAATGGCCTTCCACAGCTTCGGTGGCTGGAAACGCTCAATTTTTGGTCCGCTTAACGTTCACGGTAATGATGGCGTTCGCTTCTACACCCGCATGAAAACCGTTACCAGCCGCTGGCCAGCAAGTATCAGGTTAGAACATCATTCCAGCAGTTTTGTGATACCAACAATGGAATAAAATGGAGTTCTGTAATATGAGCAAATCAACAATGACAACGGCTCAAGCATTGGTGAAGTTCTTGAACCAGCAATATGTGGAAGCAGACGGAGAACAATATCCATTTATCAGAGGAATCTTTACCATTTTTGGTCACGGCAATGTGGTTGGATTAGGGCAAGCGCTGGAGCAAGATCCCGGTCACTTAACCGTTTACCAAGGATGCAATGAGCAAGGTATGGCCCATATCGCCACAGGTTTTGCTAAGCAGAAAAAACGCAAACAGATTTTTGCCGTAACGTCATCTGTTGGCCCTGGCTCCGCCAATATGGTAACCGCCGCGGCAACTGCCACAGCTAATCGCATTCCTCTGCTGTTATTACCCGGAGATCTCTTTGCCTGCCGCCAACCTGATCCAGTCTTACAACAGGTTGAACAGTTCCATGACTATACTATCAGCACCAATGACTGTTTCCGCCCGATTTCTCGTTATTGGGATCGTATCTCCAGACCAGAACAGCTAATGAGCGCTATGATTAATGCGATGCGAGTTCTAACCGATCCCGCTGATACCGGCGCCGTCACAATCTGTTTGCCACAAGATGTTCAAGGCGAGATTTGGGATTTTCCTGACTATTTCTTTCAAAAACGAATTCACCGCATTGAGCGCCGCCCTGCTTCCATCGCCATGATTAACGATGCCGTGGCGCTCATAAGCCGCAAGAAAAAACCCTTGCTCATCTGCGGTGGCGGGGTGCGCTATTCAGAAGCACATAACGCTTTCCGTCAGTTCGCAGAACACTTCAAGATTCCTTTTGCTGAAACACAGGCAGGTAAAAGCGCCGTAATTGCCGACCATCCCCTAAATTGTGGCGGTTTAGGCACAACAGGCTGTCTTGCGGCAAACCTGATCGCCAAAGAAGCCGATTTGATTATTGGCGTTGGCACCCGGTTTAGTGATTTCACCACGGCATCCAAATCGCTATTTCAACATCCAGAAGTTGAATTTCTCACTATCAACGTAGCGGAATTCGACGCCTGTAAACTGGATGCAACCCCTGTTGTATCAGACGCCAAAGCAGGGTTAAACGCTATTGCAGAACAACTTATTCAATTGCATTATCGCAGTGGTTATCAAGATGAAATTCATCAAGCGCGGGAACGATGGAGAAAAGAGTTAAATCGTCTGTTCGACATTGAGTATCAGGCAGATTTCACACCAGAAATTCCCGGCCATCTTGATGATAAATTGGAAGAGTACAGCCAGACATTACAAACCCGCCTGCCACAAACCAGGGTATTGGGATTATTAGACAAATATCTTGAGCCAGAAGCGATTATTGTTGGTGCATCAGGCTCCCTTCCTGGCGATTTACAACGGTTATGGCAATCCAAACAACCGGATACCTATCATCTTGAGTATGGCTATTCCTGTATGGGCTATGAGATAGCCGCTGCTATTGGCGCTAAACTAGCCTGCCCCAACCAACCGGTTTATGCCATAGTCGGTGATGGCGCTTATATGATGCTTCATTCAGAGCTGCAAACCGCAGTACAGGAAAATATCAAAATCATCGTGTTGCTGTTTGATAACGCGGGATTCGGCTGTATCAATAATCTACAAATGAGCCAAGGGATGGGCAGTTTCGGAACAGAAAATCGTTACCGGAACCCAGAAAGCGGCAACATGGATGGCAAACTGATTAAAGTCGACTTCGCCAAAAATGCAGAAAGCTACGGCTGCAAAAGTTACCGAGTCCACGATGAGCGACAACTGCTTGACGCATTACAGAAAGCCCAAAAACAGACCGTACCGGTACTCATAGATATCAAAGTGCTGCCTAAAACGATGACGCATGATTATGAATCATGGTGGCGAATAGGCACAGCGCAAGTAGCGAAAAATCCAGCTATAGAATCTGCCGCAAAGAAAATAAAGGAGATGGTTGCAACCAAAGTACGCCAATATTAAAAAGTGATGGCCTGTAAGATAGCAGGCCATTTTCCCTTCCTTAATCATTTTTAATGCTATTTTTGGAATTTTTATTCCAAAAATAAATTACTTTTTTCTTCCCCTCAATCTCTATGGCTAAGCTCGGTAATCACTTAGTCGAATGCATATTATAATTTGTTTTTAAAGGACAAATTTCCCACTCCATCCAGTATCAATCTTACTTTACGTGATCTAATTAACACAAATTCAATATTGTTATTAACAAAATGCTACGCCACACTCAAAAATATAATTTCCAAATACTGATAAATTGAAATAAATGTTTTATTTGATATATTTTAAAGTATCTCATAAGCAGATACCTAGGTATCAAGGAGCATCCATGTTCAACATTGCATTATTTGGCGCCGGACGAATTGGACAAGTACACGCAGTGAATATCACTCATCATAAAGAAACTTCTCTTTACTCCGTTGTCGATCCACATCAGAAAAGTGCTGAACTTCTAGTACAGAAATATCAAACAAAAAGACAAACTATTGAACAGGCAATGTCCGACCCTAAAATAGATGGCGTTCTTATCGCCTCGGCAACAGATACACATGCAGACCTGATCGAACTCGCAGCAAAACATCATAAAAAAATCTTCTGTGAAAAACCGGTTCATCTTGATATTGAACGTGTTCGTCATTGCCTTGAAACCGTTAAACAGTATCAGGTTCCCTTATTTGTTGGCTTTAACCGTCGTTACGATCCGCAATTCCGCCGAGTAAAAACACTATTTGACGCCGGCGCGATAGGAAAAGCCGAGTCTCTGCTGATTATTTCCCGTGATCCCTCCCCTCCTTCTGCTGAATATGTCAAAGTTTCTGGTGGTATGTTCCGGGATATGACAATACATGACTTCGATATGGCACGTTTTATTATCGGTGAGGAACCCTGCTCGATCTACGCCCAAGGTAGTAACCTGGTTGATCCAGCTATTGGGCAAGCGGGTGATATCGATACCGCCTTTATCGTTATGAAATTCCCATCAGGGGCAATGGCAACCATTACCAACAGCCGTCGTTCCGGGTATGGCTATGACCAACGAATTGAATTACATGGTGAAAAAGGGCTGCTTAGCGCCGGCAACATTAAAGAAAACAGTGTTGAACTCTGGGAAAACAGCGGTTGTTTAACAGCCAAGCCAGAGCATTTCTTCCTGCAACGTTACCGGGAAGCCTACATTGCTGAATGGGATCATTTTGTCGATGTCATGGCTGGTCGCGCCACGCCAGAATGTAGTGGCGCCGATGGCGAACAAGCACTTTATCTGGCAGATAAAGCTCTCGAATCTCTGCAATTAGGGAAAGAAATCAAATTATAAAACAGCCCTACATCTCTAACTAAAACTAACTGACTTACATTTATTTTCATCATAAAAACGGGAAAGGCCGCTTTCCCGTCAGCATATTGCTGCCTGAAAACAGTCAATCAGGCTTGGAGGATAGTATGTTAGCTTTTCTCTCATTTATTGGTTTTACCCTATTAGTGGCTGGCTTCGCTTATTACAAAACCCATAATGCTCGTCTGACAGAATCTACTGAAGGCTATTTTCTTGGCGGACGATCTCTCACAGGTGTTTATATTGGTAGCTCTATGTTATTGATGAACCTGTCCACAGAGCATTTAATCGGTTTGAATGGATTAGCATTCCGAGCCGGATTTATCGTTATGGCTTGGGAAGTGATAGCCGCTGTAACAATCGTTCTATTTGCTATTTATTTCCTGCCTAAATATCTGAAACTCGGTATTTCAACCATCCCGGAATACCTTGAACGCCGATTTGATAAAAATACGCTGCTTATTACCTCAATTCTTTTCCTGGCTATGTATATCATTTCACTACTCCCCATTGTGCTGTATACCGGCGCAATTGCATTAGAAAGTCTATTCCAGGTTTCCAATGTATTCAGTATTGATAAGACTACGGCATTATGGATTATGGTTTGGGGCGTTGGTGGATTAGGTGCGGTTTATGCCATCTTTGGTGGTATTAAAGCCATTGCCGCCGCAGATACTATTAACGGCATTGGCTTAATCGTTGGCGGGTTAATGGTAACCATTTTTGCCCTACTCTATGTCGGCAATGGCAATGCCTGGCAAGGATTAATTGAAGTTTATCAATCTAATCCTGATAAATTTAACTCCATCGGCAGTGAAGATTCTCTAGTTCCTTTCTCCACGTTATTTACCGGCCTAATTGTTTCCAATATGTTTTTCTGGTGTACCAATCAATCCATTGTTCAGAAAGCCCTTGGGGCAAAAAATCTAGCGGAAGGACAAAAAGGCGTGATGTTGTGTGCTTTACTTAAACTCATTATGCCGTCTATTATTATTCTACCCGGCATTATTGCTTTCCATATTTTCAAAGGACAAATAGATAATCCAGATAACGCCTATCCAGAATTAGTCCATCTAATTCTGCCAGAAGTATTGGTTGGTTTCTTTGCCGCTGTGGTCGTTGGCGCGGTATTTTCCACATTCAGTGGCGGACTTAATTCATCTGTAACACTGTTTATCGTCAATATTTACAAACAGCGAATCAACCAAAATGCCACCGAAACTCAAACAGTCGCTATGAGTAAATATCTGGGGATCGGATTAGCGTTAATCACCATGATCGTCGCACCATTAGTCGCTAATGCACCAGATGGTCTGTTCTATCTCATTCAACAATTACAGGGGATTTTTAACGCGCCAATTCTCAGCGTGGTATTAGTCGGACTGATGACTAAACGAGTACCGCCTATTGCGGCTAAACTTGGCCTATTATTCGGCATGTCTGCCTATATTATCTGTAATTTCATTTTAAAAATTAACCTGCACTTTTTTCACCTGGTTGGCATTTTATTTATTCTCAATGTTATTTTCATGTTGGCTATTGGCTACTTTTTTCCAGCTAAACCATTTGAAGATGTTTATACTGAACAAGTAAATATTACACCGTGGTCTATGGTGAAACCGGTTGCATGGTTAATTACACTCTGTTCAATCTCTATGTACGTATTTCTCGCACATAATGTTCCCAAGGTAATCATGATTATTTATTATTTGTTTGCTGCATTAATACTATCTTATGCGCTATACCAGATAGGTAAGACGCTATTCAGGAAACTTGTAATAAATAATACGCCCCAAAAACCGAATAAAGATAATTAGCTAACTTTATTACCCCAACATTATTATTAGAATAACCTACAACCAGGATTTCCCTGTATCCCATATTCGCAAGAGGAAATCCTGGGAGTATAGCGATTCTTTTTGCTAACTAATTCCATATATACCAAGCCATAAATGGAACAAAAATTCTAACATTCTATTTTTTCAGCTCTTACCTCTGAATGGTACCTAATTAATCAGAAAATTAACCCTATATAACGCGACGTTAGCTAAAAAATCCTTATCAGATCACAACCTGAAATTAATATTTTCATTTTTGTTGAAAATGAAATAAATGTTTCCTATAACAGATGTACGACAACAACCAAAGCTAACTGGCAAACACTAAAAAATTGACTGCAACAACAAACGACCTATCCGCTTCTATTTGGAGAAACAGCTATATGGAAGAGATTCGTATCGGCCTAATCGGTACTGGTTACATCGGACGGACGCATGCCATTGCTTACGCACAAGCACCTACTGTTTTCCCTCTGGCAGGCAAACTAGTTTGTGAAATGGTAGCGGAAGTTTCTGCTGAACTCGCCGCAAAACGGTCTGAACAATTAGGTTTCCGGCGCTTTACTGACAATTGGCGCAAATTAGTATCAGATCCCGATATTCATGTTGTTGATATCTGCTCACCAAATTTCCTTCATAAAGAGATGGCTCTCGAAGCAATCAAACATGGCAAGCATGTTTATTGTGAAAAACCACTGGCACTAAACTCAACTGATGCACAATTAATGGCCGCAGCCGCCAAAAAAGCCGGCGTGAAAACATTAGTCGGTTTTAACTACATGAAAAACCCCACCGCACAACTGGCTAAAGAGATCATTTCAAATGGTGAAATTGGTGAAGTCATTCACTTCTACGGCACTCATAACGAAGATTATATGGCTGATCCATTCACCCCTATTCACTGGCACTGTTTCAAAGATAAAGCTGGATTAGGTGCATTAGGGGATCTTGCTGCTCATATCATCAATATGGCGCAGTACCTGATTGACGATATCGAAACTGTTTGCGCAGACATGGCCACTGTCATCAAACAACGCCCGGAAAAAACCGGCTCTAGCATTATGGTTGCGGTAGAAAACGAAGATCAAGCACATGCTATGGTGCGTTTCAACAGTGGGGCAATGGGTGTTATTGAAACCTCCCGTGTTGCCTGCGGCCGCAAAATGGGTTTGAGCTACACCGTTACAGGAACAAAAGGCGCTTTGAGCTTCACACAAGAAAGAATGGCCGAACTGAAACTTTACCGTCACGATGAACCGGCAAACCGCCAAGGCTTTAAAACCATTCTTATTGGACCGGAACATCCTGACTATGCGCCATTCTGTCACGGCGCAGGTCACGGTATCGGCTTCAATGATCAAAAAACAGTGGAAATCAGAGATTTGATCAATGGCATCGCCAGCAATAAAGAGATATGGCCAGATTTCACCGAAGGATGGAAAGTCTCACGTATTTTGGATGCCATTGCTCGTTCTTATCAGGAACAACGTTGGGTGAATGTCACTGAAATTAATTAACTCTTCTTATCAACACTCCACTGTCGGAGCTAATCATAGCAACACTTGATGTTGTACTTAATAAGGAATGGTTCAATGGAGCAGCAAAAAAAATTTGATGTTATTTGCATGGGACGAATCGCCGTTGACCTTTACGGCCAACAAATCGGAGCACGTCTGGAAGACATGGGAAGTTTTGCAAAATATCTTGGGGGTTCTTCCGGTAATGTTGCCTATGGCACCGCTCGTCAGGGGCTTAAATCCTCCATGCTAGCCAGAGTCGGTGATGAGCATATGGGACGTTTCCTTAGGGAAGAGCTGCAAAGTGTTGGCTGTGATACCAGCCATCTAACTATTGATAAAGAACGCCTTACGGCACTGGTGCTGCTAGGAATCAAAGATAAAACAACGTTTCCCTTGATCTTCTATCGTGATAACTGCGCCGATATGGCAATTACCCGTGACGATTTCAGTGAAGAATACATTGCATCAGCCCGTTGTATGGCAATCACCGGAACACATCTTTCTCATCCTAACACTCGCGATGCGGTGCTGACGGCCCTCAACTACGCCCGCCGCAACCGTGTGAAAACAGTCATGGATATTGATTATCGCCCGGTACTTTGGGGATTAACTTCTCTGGGAGACGGTGAAACACGTTATATCGCATCGGAACAGGTAACAGCTCAGTTACAGGAAGTATTATCGCTATTTGACCTCATTGTCGGCACAGAAGAAGAGTTCCATATTGCCGGTGGTTCCACAAATACCATCGAAGCACTACGCAACATTCGTAAACTCACGTCTGCTGCATTGGTTTGCAAACGAGGATCACTGGGATGCTCTGTTTTTACCGCTGAAATCCCTAATGATTTGGATAATGGCATTACCATACAGGGTGTTCGTGTCGATGTGCTTAACATACTCGGTGCAGGGGATGCTTTTATGTCCGGCTTGTTACGCGGCTATCTTAATAACGAAGGTTGGGAAAAAGCCTGTACCTACGCTAATGCTTGTGGCGCATTAGTTGTTTCTCGTCATGGATGCGCCCCGGCAATGCCAAATAAAACAGAGCTTGATAACTATCTATCACGCGCCAATCAAATACTACGCCCTGATTTGGATGAAACACTTAATCACCTCCACCGTATCAGCGCCCGTAAAAAACAATGGGACGAACTGTGCGTAATGGCATTTGATCATCGTATTCAATTTATTGAATTAGCCCGACAAGCAAATGCCAGTATCAAGCGTATTTCATCATTAAAACAACTTCTATTGCGCGCCAGCCGAGAAGTCGCCACAGAAGCAGGATTACAAGGAAAAATAGGCCTGTTATGTGACAGCACTTTTGGTCAGGATGTTTTAAACGAAATTACCGGTCAAGGTTGGTGGATAGGCCGCCCAATTGAGCTACCTGGCTCTCGCCCGCTTTGTCTGGAACATGGCAACATCGGTTCCCAACTTATTGACTGGCCGCTGGAACACATCGTCAAATGTCTGGTGTTTTTCCATCCAGAAGACGCTCACCCACTCCGTCTGGAACAAGAGAAAAAAGTTCGGGAAATTTATGCCGCATGTTGTAAATCTGGTCACGAACTTTTACTGGAAGTGATTCTACCTGCGGAAATGAAACACTCAGATGAGTTCTATATTCGCGCACTTAGACGCTTTTATAACCTTGGCGTTAAACCGGATTGGTGGAAACTCCCACCTCTCAGTTCTGAAAGTTGGGACAACATTAACTATCTCATCCAGCAACGAGACCCCTATTGCCGTGGCGTCGTTATTCTTGGTCTTGACGCTTCACAAGAAGAGCTGGAAATGGGCTTTAATGCCGCAGCCGGCAAATCTATCGTCAAAGGTTTTGCTGTCGGAAGAACCCTATTTGGTCAACCATCCCTAAAATGGCTAAAAAATGAGATTGATGATAACCGCTTGATCCAGAAAATAAAAACCAACTATCACAACCTGATTAGCCTATGGCGTCAGCGCGGATAGCAACATAATAAAATTATTTTATTCAATTAGTAGGAGCACCATCATGGCTGTTCAACTTGGTATCAACCCTCTAACCTGGACTAATGATGACTTACCCACTCTCGGCGCAGATACACCACTGGAAACCTGCTTAACAGAAGGTCGCCAGGCGGGTTTTACTGGTTTTGAATTGGGCAATAAATTCCCTCGTCAGGCCAACGTATTGGGTCCCATTCTTGCCGCCCATGATCTCATGCTGGTATCCGGCTGGTACTCTGGCGAATTACTCACCCGTTCAGTAGCGGAAGAGATTAAAGCGGTACAATCTCACCTGACCCTGCTACGCGAGCTGGGGGCTAATGTCATGGTCTTTGCGGAAGTGACAAACTGCATTCACGGCGATCAAAATAAACCAGTCCATCTTCGCCCTCAATTTCCAGCTAACCGCTGGCAAGAATATGGTGAAAAATTGACTGAATTTGCCCGCTACACCCAAAAACAAGGTGTTCAGATTGCTTATCACCACCATATGGGAACTGTCATCGAAACTGAGAAAGATGTTGATCATCTAATGGAAAATACCGGAGATGAAGTTGGATTGTTGCTGGATACCGGTCATTTAACCTTTGCTGGCGCTGATCCACTAGCTATCGCAGAACGCTGGGCAAAACGCATTAATCATGTTCACTGTAAAGACATCCGCCCTGATGTACTTAACGATGTGAAAAACCGTAAAACCAGCTTCCTTGATGCGGTGCTGAGCGGTGTATTCACAGTACCGGGAGATGGTTGCGTTGATTATCCGGCAATTTTCCAAGTGTTGAAAAAACAGAATTATCAAGGCTGGCTGGTGGTTGAAGCAGAACAAGATCCCGCTATTGTTCACCCATTCACCTACGCAACGATGGGTTATAACAATTTACGCAAATTTGCCAGAGATGCCGGATTGTTTTAATTAATCACAACCTGATTCATGCAAAAATAGTACTGAGGGTAGATAATATGTCCAAATTATTATCAAAATATCATCCACCGGATCAAAACAAACGAACTCAACATATCACGCCGGAATCAGCAAACTGGAAGTATGTCCACTTCGATGTTTATGAATTGGCTTCGGGTGAAAAAATCACCTTACCCGCATCAGAAAATGAAACCTGTCTGGTTTTGGTGGCAGGCAAAGCCACAGTGACTACGCCACATCAACGGTTTGAGCATATTGGCGATCGCATGCAGCCATTTGAACGCAAAAAACCTTATGCCGTTTACATCACTGCGGGGGAATCTGTTGAAATTATTGCCGATACCGCTCTTGAACTCGCGGTATGCCAAGCGCCGGGTAAAGGAAGCTACCCGACTCGACTGATTACGCCACAGGATATTGATGCAGAACAACGTGGCAATGGCTACAACCGACGCTATGTTCACAACATCCTACCGGATAATAAACCTGCTGATAGCTTGTTGGTGGTTGAAGTCTTTACCGGTGAAGGCTGTACCAGCTCCTACCCTAGCCATAAACACGATACCGACAATACGCCACAGGAAACCTATTTGGAAGAAACCTATTACCATCGCCTGAACCCTTCTCAAGGGTTCTGCATGCAACGTGTCTATACCGATGACCGTTCACTGGATGAATCAATGGCTGTTTACAACAAGGATGTGGTAATAGTGCCCAAAGGCTACCACCCAGTGGCAACCATTGCCGGTTACGACAACTATTATCTCAACGTAATGGCCGGACCAACCCGCAAGTGGCTATTTACCTGGGAAAAAGACCACCAATGGGTTAATAGTGAAGAATATGCACAAAAGCACAACAATTGATGCATATCGAGAAGAAAAAAAGGTTGCTTTTTTAGCGCACTCAATCGAGTGCGCTGCTGCCTGTACGGCAGTGAACGTGACCGCGTTATCAAAGATATGCAATCACACTTTCTAAGCTGCCTGTGCGGCAGTGAACTATAGAGAAATTGTATTGGAGCAACAAGGCATTTTCTAAGCTGCCTGTGCGGCAGTGAACGTAGTATCAGACTCACTAACATTACATGATGATTTCTAAGCTGCCTGTGCGGCAGTGAACATTTCACAGCCAGATAGGCGATTTGCTGTTTATTTCTAAGCTGCCTGTACGGCAGTGAACTTCCGAAGCCAATTGATTACGAATTAGAAGTTTTTCTAAGCTGCCTGTACGGCAGTGAACACATATAAACGCCATGAGTCAGCCCTCTAATCTTTCTAAGCTGCCTGTACGGCAGTGAACAGTGTTCGAAGTCGATATGTTGAACCTGGTTTTTTCTAAGCTGCCTGTACGGCAGTGAACTATGCATGTTACACCGCAGCAAGTTACGAAATTTTCTAAGCTGCCTGTACGGCAGTGAACTGTTAGATACTACCTTTAATTTACTGATTATTAAAGAACATAATGATAAAAAGCAGAAAAACCCTTTTTATTAGCACAATATAATATTATATAAAAATCAACAAGTTAAAATTAACTGCAAAAAAAGGGTAAAAATAGGGTCGCATATCTGGTTAATGCAATGATATCCAATGCTTCAGAAAACCAGCTAAATATCCTAAAACTGAGCTGCTTACTCTTTTTACGATCACATATAGTTGTATAAAATAGCGGGCAATTTTTTTTATAAAAATTAAGAAGATTGATCCCTTTTTCATGACTAATTCTATTTTAAGAGAGATACAAATGACTTCGCTACCCATTTATCATGTCGATGCATTCACCGATAGCCCATTCTCTGGTAATCCAGCCGCTGTTGTTATATTAGATAATTGGCTTCCAGATGAAACTCTATTATCTATTGCTATGGAAATAAATCTCTCAGAAACTGCTTTCCTAGTCGATAACCAACTACGTTGGTTTACACCAAAAGTTGAAGTTGATTTATGTGGGCACGCAACATTAGCGACAGCTTGCGTAATGGTTGAACATTTATCCATTACTGATAATCCCATCGTATTTCAAACTCGCTCCGGGAATATTGCCGTTTATCATGGCAACGGTACTTATACACTTGATTTACCCAGAGCTACTTACAAAAAAGAGTCCGCTCTACAAGCAGATATCGAAAATGCATTAAGTCAGAAAATATCCGAACTTTTTGTCTCTCATAATCGCTACATTTGTTTACTAGAAACCGCAGAACAAGTTTTAAATACAAAACCTAATTTTGACAAAATAGCCACTCTGCCTTTACCAGGAGTTGTCATAACAGCACTGGGTGAACAACAAATTGACTTTGTTTCCCGATATTTCGCACCTGCTAAGGGCGTACCAGAAGATCCAGTAACCGGATCATCACATTGTGTATTAGCCCCATTTTGGAGCGACCGTTTAAATAAACAGAGATTGTATGCACGCCAATTGTCAAAACGCAGTGGAGACATTATGTGTGAATTACATGGAGATCGAGTGCATTTATCAGGCAAAGCCACATTATTTTCCTACGGGCATATCGTCCTCAATTCCCTAAATATTTCTTAAGATACACACGTCAATAAGTATTATTAATACAAAATTTTAAGGAAAAAAAGAGTTCTGCTATTAATAAAGCAAAACTCTTTTTTTTCTGGCTGCCTGTACGGCAGTGAACAAACAAGCTCGGCAACGTATTCTAATAAGCAATTTCTAAGCTGCCTGTGCGGCAGTGAACGAGTTGCCGCGATGAACTGGTCGCGTTGCTCATTTCTAAGCTGCCTGTGCGGCAGTGAACTATTAGATACTACCTTTAATTTACTGATTATTAAAGAACATAATGATAAAAAGCAGAAAAACCCTTTTTATTAGCAGCGGCTAATCTCTTAAATAAATCAATAAGTTATAATTAGCCGCTAAAAAAGGGTCAAAACCAAGGGATGGTAGCTGATGAACTTAATCCATACGAGCTAAAAACTCCCGGTATTGGTTTGTCTTGTATTGACCCTTGTTCGACAAACAACAGAAAACTTTGACCTGATGACAAACTTTTGAGAAACAAGAATGGTAAATGAGTACGTTGCTCTTTGCTGATAGAAATGCGTTGTAAGGCTTGTTCCTCCGTTAACCATCCTTTTTTAATTGAACGACGACGAAGCCGCTCCACGCTACTTTTAACCTGCACTCGGCTGACACAACAGTACTTAGTTTCTTGGGGAATTGGCTGAATATCAGTCATTTCAGTGTAGTCCCGAAGTCCTTTTAACCAAGATAAAGACTGCAAATCATTCAATGCTTCATTTGCACCGTGAATCCTTAGCGTATCCCCCAGTGTTTTTCTCGCACGGGGAAAACTGACCCCAATACGTCCGTTACCTACTTGCCCCAAAGCCCGATGCAGTTTAGCAAATAACGCTTCCATAAGGTCTTGCTGGCTAAATTCAGGATCGGAAAGAACACGGATTTCAAAGTAATAATCCATCTGATCCCCTTATTCACCTTTTTCACCAAAAACACCGCCACGAATTAGCGTCGCCATAACATAGTGTTGTTGCTCTACTTCTGGCGCTTTTCCTTTAACAACCCAGTTATCTAACAAAGTATAAAAATCCATTTTTACTTTAGGCTGACGATAAGCCTTACCACGACTGGTGACAGAACCATAGGGTTCAACCGCTATTGGGCCAAGACCTAATTCCGTAGCGTCTGGGTACCACGTGTCAATAGTGCGGAGCGCATTACCCACTTTTTGCGAATGAAGTGCAGCGATCTCATTGACTTGATACAACACTTTGCTTTTTTTACTGTTACTATCGAGAACCAACTCTTGAGAAGGGAAAATCTCCTGTCCATGCCCCAAACGAACAAATGCCTCAACATTGAATAATGTTGATCTATCGCCTGCCAATCCTTCTGCAATTTCGGCGGCAAGTTCAGCTAAATCACCGTCTACCTTACCAAATTCACGTAAGCTGAAATTTTCGCAATCAAACTCCCACCATTTGCCACTCTTACCACTTACGCGAACCTTAATTTCTTCTGCTCCAACTCGGTTACGCCACAAAAACCGTCCATTAGCCAAGTTTTCTGCATAACGTGCTGCAAGTGTTTTAAAACCATGTTCAGCGATATAACCGTTAATCACGTTTGCCAGTTCAGCTTGATAATCCTGATCATTACATACTGATGGTGTTGAAAGATTGCCTAAGACCCGTAATGTAAAACTAACTTTTAGGGTATCCGCATCAAAAGGCAATGCGGCAACATCGACACGTTGCAGGTTTGCTTTTTGAATCTCCGCATCCAACTTAGCTGGATCGCTGGTTAATGCATTTTTCAAGCGGTTGGAAATCGTCCCCCGGACAGCTTTTTCCTGAATAGCAATAGGTTGCCATTCACCGTCAATTTGTTCCCAATTTCCAGCAAACATTAAAGCATCGGAGTTAGAAAGTTTACGTTCAAATGCCAGTACAGAAGCTGTTTTAATAGTTGATTTAGACATGTAGATATCCTTCTTTAAATTAATCAGTCGATTATTCTTACTTTCTTATTGTGTTTGGATTGACGGGAAACAGTCTGTTGATTACCACACCTGTAGACACCCTCTCTCTCTTGATAGTCATAACACCAGAGTAACTGGCGAATATCATTAATACGGTGCGGGCTTTTCCATTCACCTATCCCATAGATTGCTTCAACAAAACAAAATGGAGTATTAGGATCACGAGTTTTATCTACTTTCCCGGCGGGATATAACGGAGATATTGCCTGATAACCTGTCATCAGAGGAACTAAATATCCAGAGCCGGGTTTAGGAATATATTCCCAAGATGCAGGATCACCAATTTCAGGTTGCTTATCATCCTGAGTAGGAATAGCCCGCATTTTAATAGTAGAAAAATCAAGCCAGGCATCAATCATCTCTGCTTGAGGATTATCCTGTTTTAATTCTTCGTAGTGTTTAGCTAACAATTCAGAGCGATCTAACAAGGCAAAACCCGGTAATAAACGATGCATTAATTTACGGGTTACCTGCCCTTCCTGCGGAAAAGCAATAACATTAACTTTAGCAATTTCAATAATAGTACCACCTGCTAGTCTTTGAGTTGGACATATTTCTAGTAAATATTGTTCCAATTCGTCAGCCCCTGCATCGCCAGCAATTTCACCAGAACATTCTATTAATAAAGAAACTGTCATATGCATACGACCTTCTTCATTAATCGTCTCCGTTTTTGCTTCTTTGGTTAGAGGATTGCGAGTTAATGCAAAAACTTTATCTTTAATTGGATCGGACTGATATACATGAAGTTGGTGGTTATGACAAATTACACCACAATTTTCTAGTCTTAGATTATAGCTTTCTTGTAGCTTACGTGAGATAGCATGAGTAAACCCAAGAAAGTGAGTGATTGCCGGAAAACCATAGGTTAAACCAGTAATAGCATTAGCATTCTCTACTCGAATATGATGTAAAATAATTAAATGGCTCATAACGGTACCTCTGGCAATTCATCCTCAAATTCACGTAGCCGCTCTTTAAACACAGAAGCCCACTCACGACGTTCAGATAATCCCATTTCTAACCGCTCATGCCTTAAACTCTGATTCAGCCAGTAACTAAAATCTACGGCTATCTCTTTTTTCCAGTCACCACCTTCGCGTTCAAATTTAAACGTTTCATCTTGCTGACAACGATAAGGATCAAGCCAAAGTTGTTGAGCTCGTTTTAACTCACAACCTTCATTAGCACTCCAACCTTTCATCTCAATCAAATTTTGTATGACAACGACATAGTTAAATAAAATATCAATAATTTCATCAACATATTCCTGACGACATTGTTGGATCTCTAATGTGTTTTCATATTTTTGTACACTTAACAAATACCGTTGCATCTGCCAAATAGTGCTACGGACTAATGATACAAACTCACAACCCAGATCAAAAATAGACCTATGTTTCATAGGTGGTTTAGTCATATTTTTCCATTCAGGAGCTGAACATGGTAAAAGATAGACTCGTCCACCCCGCATATTGTTAAGATAAGAGGTAATTTGTGGCTTAGTGCTACCAAAATACTGCACAGCAGTATTAGGATAAATCGCGATAATTTCAGGACGCCAAGATTCTTCTTTTTTCGCTTTGCTAATTTCTTTAGATAATTCACCAAAGCGTGCTCCAGTAATACGCTGATGCATGGTATGTGCCAGAGATGAAGAAAATAGTGGGCCTAATAAGTGATATTTATTATAGCCAACAGGAAAATAAAGCTGTTTCGCTAGTCTATGTGAAGAAAGTCGTTTATCTGATAAAATTTGACTAAACCCATTGATCCATAATTCAAGCTGCTGCTGATTTTTTGCCAGTGCAGCTAGTGCTGAATAGTCTGCCCGATTTATATTTGCCAGCAATGAATCACCTTCCCGATATTCCGTTAATAATAATTTCGCAATATCAAGAGCAGCCGCATTTCCTGCCGCATCTATGGCAGGTTTATCTAAAGCTGCCGTGGAAAGATATTTAATATCTTTTTTTACATTTGCTTTTGATTGTACCGCAAAAATACTGCTACCTCTTGCATCAGTATGAGTAAATTTCAGCACATGTGTCACTAAGCGGATTTGATCCACTCGATTAACCGCATCATCCAACCAATTTCTAACTTCATAGTGCTCTTCCCATTCCTTGCGTTTTTCAGCTAATTCTTGTTTAGCTAGCGTAATATCCTCCATAGAGGTTAGTTTTGCCAATTTTTTTTCAGCCTCTTTATCAAAAGCCTCCAGCTTTGATTGTTTACGGCTTTCAATATAATCGACAATAAATCGACTCAATCCATTTTCATTCATAGGCTCTTACCTACCTTATCAAAATGATTATCTGGTTGTCTGCTAAATTTAGCGCGAAAACATGATTTTGTACATCATCAACGAATAAATACTTCAGCTTTGAGCTCATCACCTTAACCAAGGTATTTTAATTTATTCTGTTCATTCTCTTTACCAAGATTTGGCCTCTGTATATTCCACAACAAAATACCTAAAAATCACCCTAATGTATCGCTGTAGTAATGAGAAATAGGGTATCAATCAAGTCATGGTATTAAATTTATTTCTTCTGCCAATTCAAGATGAATCAGTATGCTCATAACATCTCATTATCAACGACATATTCATTAGACAGTTTATTTCTTTAAACGTTCAATTTATTTTAAAAAAGTCTCCCTTTTTTAAGTACTTTTGAGGGGTAACTCGCAATTTTATATAGAATTTTCATAGTACTGCTCGTTATAAATAAGCTTAATACAAAACACTGGGCGTTATCCATAGGCATTAAGCTCAAACGAGCATAAAATTCTTCGACTACCATACGTGATAACAGCCAAATACATTTAATGTTTTCCATCTCTAGCCTCAATTCAAAACAATCAGCCACATTAAATCACTTCTCTCTCGAATCGGCGGATTTCGAACAGATCTCTTTGGACATACGGTGTTAAACAATAGAAGAACAACATTAGTCGTACTTGCCTGTCTCTAGTTCATCAAAAAACGATTCACCATCAATTAGGTTACCTGCTTCAATATCAGCTTCGGCTTGAATTGCTCTGGATTTCAAAAACTGAATCTTAAGCGCTTCAATGTTTTCATATTCATCTATTGATAGAACAACGGCAACAGGCTTGCCGTTCCTATTAATCTGGATCGGAGCATGCTGCGCTCTTAACAACATATCACCAAAGTGAGTTTTAGCTTCATTGGCAAAAAATGCATACATATTTATAGTCTCGCAAATATCGTTCGATTCGCTTAGTTTGATTGAATCGAACGACAATCACCACGATCATTACCTAAAAACACCGCATATTATTCAACTAACTTCTCTAAACACCCCTAAAAATGGGTGGTAACACCATGCTTCTCCACCATCTTTTTTTTCCCTGAGGCAAATCTCACCAAAACGCTGGCTGATATCTTTTAGTTCCATCTCATGGATACCAGCCAGATTCTGGTAAATAGTCTCAGTATCAAGTTCAATCCAAATATTTACACCCGACGCAAACAATAGCTCCTGTACATCCTTAAACTTACCATCGTCTTTTATCCCAGCAAGACCACTGTCTGGAGCCATAAATTTCGCCTTTTCACCCTCTTCTTCAAGCCACAGATAATACAATCGATCAGATTTATAACCAATTTCAGGCTTACGAAATGGCTTATAGAGTTGAAGTTCCGCACACCATGAGGCTTGTTTACGCCACCAAAGTGCTGAGCAATAACCATATTCATTATCAGAATCACCTTGAAGTTCATCCCACAAACGTTGATGTTCAAGATCAACTAAGTTCTGAAAAGGTGAACGTTCCCCTGCGTCATCTCGTTCCCTAATCCTAGGTAATGCACTAATTAGTTCATATTGATCAGGCTCCAGTAATTCATGTAAATCATGACTGGCAAGGAGGTAATCTTTCGACTCAAATCCTGGCCGACAATAAACTGGATGTTCTAAATCAGTCGCTTTAAGTGCTTTATAGTTTTTCACCAGAATATGCAGATTAGGTATCTTTGGCTCTTTTTGCCGATGGCGTTGAATACGCCCAGCAAGTTGTATCAATGAACGCATTGAACTGGGTTCAGCAATAGACCAGTCGTAATCATGATCCCGACCAACTTCAGCTACAGATGTAGCAAGTGAGACAAAAATATGATGCTTCTCTGGCATCTCCTCTAATGCTTTGCGAATTTCCGCCACCTGCCACAACTCTTCTTCATCGTATCGTGTTAATGTGGAATCCAGCCGATGTTCAAGATGAGAACGTATCGCCAAAGGATACTGGCTGTGATAAACACAATAATGGATACGCATATTTTCAGGGGATGGTATTTGTAATAACCGCTGTGCAACAGCAACCAGTGGATTAATATTTGCCATCCGGATTAAACCAATAGAAACGGTTTTACCCGATGAGTGAGTTTGATGATGTTCCTCATGTAATTTCAATATAGAGCGATGCATCACTTCAGCGATAGTATTAATAACATTATCAACTTCACGAGTTTCAGAAATAATCGGTACAAGTTCAGCTTTACGCAATGGCACCGTTTCTTTAAGCCTGCCAATACGCTTATTAACGAAAATATTATGCTGTTCCTGAAACTGATATGCATCGACCACATCCTGTTGAGTTGTTTCATATTCATCAAACCAAGCACAACAGATATTCACCGGAGCACCTGGTTGACCACATGCTAATTGATAATCTTGGCGTCCAGCCCGATAAGCATTGAACAATGTCTGAATCAACGCAGGAGGTAATGTGGCCGATGAAAACAATACCCGCGAACCTAATAACCCTGCCCAGTTCACTAACCTACATAAAGCAGGCAAGTCGTTAATATCAAAATCATCCGGCTCATCCAACACCAAATCAGAAGTAAATAACCTCAGCATGGGTGCAATTTGCTTTCCACCACGAATACCCTCAGTGGCGGGAATTAAATGGTCGATGGTTGTCACCAGCACAGGTGCGCTAAGTAGTTCGTTAAGTTTATCATTTTTTTCGTTCAACTTATCTTTGCATAACCATTTCCCCAAGTAACCACCATCTAAGCTACCGTCATAACTGATATACTGGTGTTCAGCAAATAACTCTTCCGCGGATATACTACCCACATCAGGCTCAAGTGCCTTTTGGCGGAGTTGATGTAATTCTTTCACTGCCTGAGAACCAATAAGCACCGCCAGATCGTCTTCTTCCAAGTACAATCTTTTACGTAATGCATCACCGGTTTGTAACGTTAACGTTCTTAACCCCAAAGCAATGGAGAAACGGCATCCTTGTTTTTCATCAGCTAATCCATACATGATGCGTGCATTAGCAAAAGTTTTACCACAACCAGTAGAAGCCATATTAATGCCAAAAAAACCCTGTTCTACTGAACGTTCACGTAAAGCACATGCAACATCGAACGCCTGATCCTGCCAACGATATTTTTCATCTTTACTGCGTTGTTTAAATCCTTTGTGCCGGGTAATCGCAGGCAGCGTTTTGCGGATATGTGGCAAGTTTCTCCCTAGTAATAAAGCATTCTGCCCAACACCAATATTGTGTTCATCTAATCGCTGCTTGCACTTGCCGGTGGTCTTATCAGTATTGGCAAATACCCCATAGTTAACATCCTGCCAACCCAAAGTTGCAGGCAACGATGAATAATGATGATCGGCCAGCATTAAAACCAGTCGAGACATATGACTGGTGAAACGCTGGTTCAGATTGCCATATTGCGATAATGACGCTGATTGCAGCGCTCTTCGCGCAAATTTTTGTGCTTTCTGACGCCAAGTCTGACTGCGGATAGGTGTACCATTTGGGAATGTCCAGACATCATGTTTATCCTGATCACTCCAGACCTTATTATCCATGTTGACTGAATTCCATGACGGTTCTAAGTGCTTAGTCAGCCAACTATCAATATCTTTTAATTGTGGTCTGCGTACATACCGATCGTCATAACTAGGATAAACAGGAAGACGATGATGAGAGAGGATTAGCCAAGCAACAGTGGTTGCCAATGGCGGTAAATCAGTAAAAGGATTCGTATATTTTTTACCAATACCATCTTTAATCAAACAAGAAAGTACTTTACTCTCGTCACCAAGCTCTATCTGACGCAACGAAGTCAACCACTCCTTATCATTTTGATTATTAACAAATGCCCGAAATAACCGCAGAGATACCCATTCATGTCGATATGGTTGAAACCGCCCATCTCCTCGTAAACCTTGCTGGAACAACGCATTAGCTTTACCAAAATCATGAAATAACCCAGCAACCGCCGCCAATAAGCTTATAGCTTCTACACTATGCCAGTGATTTTCATCCTGACTTTTCAACACATCACGTTGTGTTGTATTAGTGGGTACAACTCCCCGTGAGTTAAAACGTCGCAAATTCCCGACTATCCATAACAGCTCAGTTTGACCACCACTTTTTATCCAATGGCAAGCAACCGCCGTATTACGACGTGCCGTTTTACGCAATAGCTTACGCAAAGTATTTAAACCTTCCAGTGTGATAGCCGTTTGCCAAGTTCTATCACCTTTACGTTCAGCAAATTGATCCAAAATTCGGCGAGTTTCTGTTAGCGCGCGTTTATTACATTGAGAGACTAAAAGAATATTCATCGTGCCACCTGACTCAGTTGCTGAGCAATTGTTTGCATGCAGGGCATCAATCATAGTGTCCAATGCCTCAGATTTTTGAAATCCACTAATACAGCGTTGGCGAAATTCCTGTTCATCTTCTCCAGCCATTGCCGCTTCTAAGCTGCCTGTACGGCAGTGCACATTACCTGCAATATTGTCGAGTATTAGTGAATTTTCTAAGCTGCCTGTACGGCAGTGCATTTGTTACATATTAACTTTAACCTGCTGATTTTTAAAAAACATAACTACTAAAAAGTGAAAAAAACCTTTTTATAAGTCATAATTAATTTATCCATAAAATCAATCAATTACAACTCCCTTCAAAAAAAGGGTAAAAATAAGGTAGCAGCAAAAATATCATCACATACTTAAGCCGTCTATCCTAAGGTCTGTGCAGTAAGTGAGAATTGCTGCCTATAAAGCGTTCAACGATGATGAAGCCAATTCACTGAACTCGATTATCAACAAAAATCAATACCTCTTAATCTCGCAGCCTTTTTCAATAGTGACATCATCCAATAAATAAGATTCCAAAATAGCGCTACACCTTATACCACTCATAATTCTATGTATAACAACGGGTTGGATAAGGCTATGTGTAGCAGAATTATGAAACGCTATTTATTCCAACAGTTGTATTAATTTCACCATGTACTTAAATATTGAAAAATTCAATGTTATCCAATTTACCAAGTCTCCAATTCATATTTTCAGCAACATAATTATCTTGATTAAAGATATAATGTATATTACATATTATTATGAAACCAAATATAAACATTACAGGTAAAAAGTGATTATTTACTGCCACCATTTAAATTAAACCCCTCTATTCATGAATTATTTTATTTTCATTCACCTATTTTATTAGCTAATGATCCTATAATAATTCATCCACCTAATATACCACCATTATATCAATCATTTATACAAACCGTTTCAGCAGCCACTCCCATCATTAAATAAAAATATTAGGCTATCCTCTCATATATCTCGTATTCCATGCCATCTGAACAATGGTGGATTATCTCTATGATTAAGGAAATGCCCTGAAAATATCAGAGCATTTTTTAAGTTAAATGCATCGCTTACTATTAGCGCCGTAGTATGGTGTAAGAAAATATCATGTTACGAAGATAATCATTGTCAACTTTATTATCAATAATTTCACCGGTCTCAAGAATCAATCGATGAGTTGGTTCCTTTGAGCAAAGAATCATGAGCCGCATTTTATCTTTTAGAAGCCAGCTATCATTGCTCGCAGGACTAAGCCAGTGAGATTTTAGCAAGATATTACCCTGACTATCACAAGGCATTTCATTAAATTTTACCGTCCAGTTAGCATCAATTTCTGTTTCTTTATTAACAGGACCATTCTCACCTTTAATATCAATAGAACCATAAAATAGGAAATCACCATCAACAAGGTGAACTTTACCGGCACTCCATCTTGAATATCCTAACCCAATGTTTTTAGGGATATTTACCAACGTTTGATATTGAACACCTTTAACTGAATACATCATGTTTCAATCCCCTTTGGTATAGTTACTGTGCGAAAATAGAATTTAACTACTCCAGATTTAACCAATAAATGCAATATTATTACTCTATGAATAAATAATTTCATATCCCTTTAAATAATTCATTATTTTTTCTACTCCATGTTTTTCCTGATATTTTAAAAAGAAAATTTTAAATTATCTATATTATTTCAGATAAAAACCATTTAAATAAATTAATTTTTCATGTAAAAATCAAATTAATCTTTTGTATTAAAAACACAATAATCTATAACGCCTTATTTTTAATTCTAAAAAACAACATGCATTCCAATTGAAAATGAATTATAAAAAGATTATTTGATATTTATCGCATATAAGGATTAATAAAGTAAACAATTATCAAGCATCAATTTGTAGTCATTATCATCAGAAAATCAAGACAAATTCACATCCATGTGATTTTATATTGTTTCACTGAACTACTTAAAATATCAGAGTTTATTAAAAAACAATTTATTTCCAAGGGATTTTTATTAACTATTTTGAGATTTCGATGCATATAACCAATAAGTATATTTCTCATGAAATTCTTTCCTGAGTTGTTTGGGTAGTCTCTTAGCCAACTTTTCTATTTCTATGCGGTAATAGCTTTCAATCTCATTAACCGTTTTTTCTGGATTGGATTTAATTAATCGTTCCGCTAATTCTTTAATCCGATCTTCAACCAGCTCGTTACCGTCTCTCCCCCACCGATAAAATGAAAAAGGAGCAAGTTCTGATGGAGTGAAACTTTTAAGTTTTTCTAAATAAATTTTCAAAATAATAGATCACTGGAAGGGAACTCAGTCCGATTTTTGCGATCTGATCAATTGCCAAAAATCCCAAACCTCAACACGGACTGAGTGATGCCTATCATAGCACCCATACCTCAAAATGAATGCCAGAAAATGAGAAAACTTATCCATAAAACCCGTGATAAGAACTATTCCCGTCGATTGACGGCGTTATTGATGCTCAATGAGGGATTGACGGTGACTTATGTCGCC